>JBCCBR010000091.1:0-9767 GCA_039033935.1 Verrucomicrobiota bacterium | reverse complement strand
CTGCGTCTTTTGAGAGAAACCTGAAGCGAAAGTTCAGATCAAATTCGCAGCCCCCGGTCTCATGATTGCTCCCTTACGAATCGGAATAGTAGGATGCGGCACGACTGGCCCAGCAGCTGCGCTGTTGCTGAGAGAGCAGGGGCACGACATTACGGTCTTCGATGCAGCCCCGACCTGTCTCCCGGTCGGGGCCGGGTTTCTCCTGCAACCGTCGGGTATGTCAGTTCTCGATCGTCTCGGGTTGCTCGATGAGGTGCTGCGGCACGCCGCGAAAATCAGTGGTCTTGCCGCATTCACCCGCAAAGGAAAGACAGTCCTCGATCTCCATTATGGCGCTGCGTGCGAGAGGTCGCACGGTGCCGGTCTTCACCGTTCTGTATTACTGAGCGCCTTTCTCGAAGCCATGTCTGAGGCTGGAATCAGGGTGAAGTGGGGGCAACGAGTCGAGCAAGTCTCGGAAGATCAACGATACCTGATCACAAACAGTGGCGACTCACTCGGGCCTTTCGATCTGCTCCTGCTCGCCGACGGATCGCAATCAGCAACTCGATCGTCTCTCGGTCTGCGACAACGATCAACTCGATACCCATGGGGAGCACTTTGGTGGGTCGGTCAGGATCACGACGGCGTCTTTGACGATTCACTCCTCTATCAGATTGTCGACAGCACAGACCACCTTACCGGATTTCTCCCTACCGGGCTCAAATGGCAGGCATCGCAGCACTCAGCACCCTGCGTCAGCCTTTTCTGGAGTCTGCGGCTCGATCAAAGAACCACCTGGCTCAACACCCCGATCGAAAAATGGAAAGAGCAAGTCATCCGCCAGTGTCCCCGAGCCGAGACGTTCATTCGCCCCATACAGTCCCATGAGGAGATGTCCCTCGCCAGCTATCACGACGTGGTGATGAATCGCTACCACACAGCGCGGTGCGCTATCCTCGGCGATGCCGCGCACGCGATGAGCCCGCAGCTGGGCCAGGGAGTCAACCTTGGGCTGCTTGATGCTGCCTGCCTGGCTGACGCCCTCGCGGAGAGGGATACACTCATGGAAGCTCTCGAGCTCTATTCTCGAAAACGGAAAGCATCACTTTCTTACTATCAGTTTGCGACACGGTGGCTGACACCTGTTTTTCAAAGTGACCACCGGTGGATTGCGCCTCTGCGTGACATCGCCTTTCCGATCATGACTCGATTCGGGCTCGCTCGACGCCAGATGATTGAAACGATGATGGGCATCAAGTCCGACGCAATACGGAATGACTCCGCACTCTCCCAATGGATGAAAGACCGCTTCAGCGAGGTCTCGGGGAAAGCAGGCGAATCACCGCTCCCGAAAAATCTCACTCGTAACTGACTCGAGGATCAACGTCTGAAATCCCCCGCCCTGCTCGTTGACCCGATCCACGATCTCATCGATCTCGAAGGCATCGGTCGGTCCCATGTGCCGCCCTGTCGAATAGGCGAGAAACTGCTCAACGAGATGCCGTGTGAACCGCTCTCCACGATGCTCCGCCAGCACTTCGCGAAACGGATGGAAACCATCAAAGCTCTCGCCTGAAAGCAACTCTCCACTCGCATCGATCGGCTTCCGATCCTTTTCCTTTTTGGCCGGGTATTTCCCTCGCCACCGCCCAATTGGGTCGAAGTGCTCCAGAGCAAAGCCGAGCGGATCAATCTTACGATGGCACTCGGCACAGGTTTTCGAAGCACTGTGCTGGGCGAGCTGCTCCCGGATTGTCGTCGCACCCCGAGTATCGCCTTCGATATCAGGCACTTCGTCAGGAGGTGGCGGCGGGACCACCCCGAGAATATTCTCTGAAACCCAAACACCGCGAGTCACCGGAGAAGTTTCCACTCCATTCGCACTCGCGGTGAGGACTGCCGCCATTCCCAGCAAGCCACCACGCTGTCGGTCCCGAGCGAGATCGACTCGCTCGAAGCCATCTGCCAGCCTCAGCTTTTCCTTCTGCGGGATGTCATAGAGCTGCGCCAAGTCCTTATCAACAAACGTGTAATCAGCATCGAGAAAAGCGCTGACCGGCCCATCTCGCCGGAGCAGGTCAAGAAAGAACAACTCCGCCTCTTTTCGCATCGAGCGCGGAAGATCCTGATAGTAATAGGCCCGCTGCGCTGACCTCGGCGGAGGCTGGCTACCGAGATCACGCAGGTTCAACCAGCTGTCGAGAAAGCCCCGAGCGAAACCCTCGGCCCGTTTTCCCGCTACGAGTCGGGCAGTCTCAGACCGGAGCACTTCGGGCCTTGTGAGATGCCCCTGATCGGCAATCGCAGAGAGCTCTCGGTCGGGCATGCCACCGGTCAGCGCGTAGGAAAGTCGAGCTGCGAGATCATGGTTGCGAAGGCGGGTCTCCTCCTCGGGAGTAATCTCACTGAGGTAGAGAAATGACGGCGAGCAGAGCATCATTTTGATCGTTGCCAGCGCTGCCTCGCGCGCGGGAAGCCCGGCGTCTCGCTGGCCGCTATACACTCTCGCGATTTGAGCACGATCCTCCTGATTGAGCGGCCGCCGATAGACGCGACGGGCAAATGTCTCGAGCTGCTTTTTCGCCTGTTCGGGAATGAAGCCATCATCCCCGAACACAAATCGGTCCTCTCTCGGCAAACCATCCTCATAAAAGGGGCCTCGTATTTTGATCTCTCCGATCCGAATATGAGGCATCGCTCCGTTTCTTAGGATGTGGGTCCGACTAACGCCAGCGCTGACGGCTCTTTCTCCAAGCTCATCCGCATAGCGTTTGTTGATCTGCTGGACGATCGCCCGCGACTCCCACGGACCGTTTGGAAAAACGAATCGAGGTGTTTGACCCTTCTCAAGCCAGACTCGGTATTTCAGCCATTTTGCTTTGTCATCTGGCACGACCTGCTCAGCGAGGAGCGGCTCGACTTTTTGAGGGTAGTGAATGTGACCAAGCCGATAAGCTCCTGGCACGATTCCGAGGGTGAAAGGCTCGCTCAGATCAATTTTGAATAGATCGGGATCGTAGTGGGTGTCCCGATGATGAGCCTTCGCCAGCGCCTGGATCTCGTAAAAGCCGCTCTCAGGAACACCCTCAAGAAAGTCTTCAATGTGGCCATAGCTTCCTTGTCTGGTGTCGGTATCAGGCTGCTCGTAGAGGCAAAGATACTCGAACTTGAAAACACTCCGATGGGGACCGGAGAGCTCCTCATATTGGACGAAGTTTTCTTTAAAATGCCAGCTCTGGGGTTCGATCAGCTTTCGCCCGAGCCGCAGGTCAACAATTCGATTCGCTGCTTCAAAATATCGGTCGAGCAGGAACCCGGACGTAACCAGCGCTTCACCGATCGTGTCGAGATGTCGGCTGGTTTTCTCCTTCGGGAAATTAACCGTCAGACCGAGCGTGTCGACTCGGCGACCAAAGAGCTGCTCCATCGTGTTCTCGTATTCCCGATTCGATAAACGACGCATCACCGTGCTATCACTGCTGGTTTCGAGCTCATCGCGGATCGCGGCGGTGCTGCTCCGAAGCGATCTGATGACGGCTAAGCGCTCGTCCATCGTCGGTTGGTCAGCCTCTGGTGGCGGCATCTCTTTGAGCGTCACCTGATCAATGATCTCCTGAGCTGAGATTAACCCCGCGAGATCAGCGAGCGGGAGATCGAATGATTCAAAGTCTCGCTCCCCTTTCTGCACGAGGGAATCATGACAATCGAGACAGTAGCGATCGAGGAATTGATAGACCTCAGATTCCGCCGAAGCGGAAAGCGCAAGCCCGATCGAGAGCGCCACGAGATGAAATACCAATCGAATCGGCTGCGATCGTGGCATTTTGTGAGGCGGGGTCCACCGGACTCCGCGTTTCATGAGAAGGCTCCCGTGCTGGTTCCGAACGAATCGGCTTCGACGCCCATCTTTTGAGCGATGTCGAGGTAGAGATTACAAAGTGGGACTTTTCCGGGGCCTTTCGCCTCGACCTGCCGGAACTCTCCATGTCGGTAGCCACCGCCAGCCACAACAATCGGGAGGTCCGAGTTGGTGTGGGAGTGCCCGTTCCCGATGCCGCTGCCAAACAGCACGGTGGTCGAATCGAGCAGAGTCTGTTCGCCGTCGACAATTCCATCGAGGCGAGCCAGAAAGCGATTGAAGTTTTTGATCTGATATTCCTCCAACGTGATCAAATGGGCGATCGCATCCTCCTGATGTCCATGGTGAGAGAGCCCGTGATACGACTTGTCGATCCCGAGATCTTTTGGGAAAAAGCAACCACCGATCTCGAGAGTCGCGATCCGAGTCGAATCAGTCTGCAGAGCCAGCGCGATCAACTCGTAAAGCATCGGCAGATCGTTCACTGTATTGGCGTTGGCAGGCTCCTCGAACGGTGCTTCCGGCTTGGGACGATCCTCCCATTGCTCCCGGAATTCGAGCCGCTTCTCGACGTCGCGAATCGAGGTAAAGTACTCGTCGAGCTTCTCGCGATCTTCCCGATTCACTCGTCGCGAGAGGCGATCCGCTTCCTCCCGCACTTCATCGAGAATCGAGGCCTGGAGCCGGTTGTCAGAACGGCGCTGGGCTCGATCATCAACCGAGTCTTCAATGAAGAGCTTTTTGTAGAGATCGGCCGGGCCGGTGACCGGTGGCACTCGAACCCCAGAACGCGTCCAGGCAATTTGACAGCCGCCATGGATTCCCCCCTCTGATCCAACCGTGAGGGACGGGAAGCGAGTTTCTGCCCCGATCTCATCAGCGATGAACTGGTCGATCGTGACGTTGCCATCTGGACGGTCCTTCGCCTCGGAATGCAGGACTCCTGACAGGAAAGAATGCACCGCGAAGTGTCCGCCTCGAACTCCGTGGTCGAAACCCCGATAAACTGTCATCCGCTCGCGGTTTTCTGCGAGAGGCTTGAGCAGCGTGGTCGACTCGTAATTTCGCCCAAAGGTCTCCGGGAAAAAGCTTTTCTGCTGAAATCCGAGCAGATTGCCGACTGCGACAAATCGCCTCGCGCCCACCCCGGCTCCACGTGTCGAAGCGACCGCACCGACTTGGGAGGCGGCTTTCGCGGTCAATGAAGCGAGCGAGGGAATCGCGAGAGTGGCTCCAAGGGACTTTAGAATAAAGCGACGTCGATCCGTTGCCGTAGTCATAATTGAACTTCGATCCAATGTGGCCGTAGCACAAGGGGTTACGGGCACGTGGGTGCGCCCGTATCAATCTGGCAAAACATCCGTCCCGAGCGACTCATGGCGTCATCGAGTGATCTGTTTAAGTGACTGAGTGTTAACCTGAAGTTCTTCGATTGGCATATGCTTGTGACCCCGATCCCTTGAGGCACTTCCACCAGATGATTCAAAACCGACTTCCCCTTGCCGCGAGTGTTTTCAGCGCCGTGATGCTAAGTCTTTCACACGGCGAAGACCTGTCGGCTTCAGACCGTGAGATCAACGAATTGTTCACGCTGAAAGTCCTGCCCATGCTTCAAGAAAAGTGCGCAGGATGTCACGATCCGGCTCATAAGGTGAAAAGCGGCTTCGAGGTGACCGATCGCGAGGCGCTGTTGTGGGGCGGCGACAACTTTGAAGACGTGCTGATTCCGGGCGATTCTTCTAAAAGCACCATTATTGACATGGTGAAGTGGGCCGATCCCGACTGGGAGATGCCGCCTAAGGAAAATGACCGCCTCACCGCCGAGCAAATCGAAGATCTCGCCACTTGGATTGATGCTGGGGCACCATGGCCGAGCGAGGAAGAGCAACTCAAGATTTTTGAAGAGCAGCGCACAATCGAGCTGACAGACGACGGGCTTTACATCCCGACATCGGGGGGAAGTTCCGACTCCTGGACTTTCCGCCGATATGATCCCGAGACTGTCTGGGCCTTCCAACCTCTGGAAGCCGTCGATGCTCCTTTCGATCACAGCGATCATCCTGTCGATGCCTTCATTCAGGCAAAGCTTGCCGAGACTGAATGGGAAAGCGCTCCGACCGCAGCCCCGAGACTTCTGGCACGTCGGCTCTACCATAGCGTGATCGGTCTCCCTCCGACCCCGGAAGAGATGCACCGCTTTCTTTCAGCTTGGGACGAAAATCCTGACGAAGCCTGGGAAACCGAAATCGACCGGCTCCTCGCGAGCCCCCATTACGGGGAGCGCTGGGCGCAGCATTGGCTGGACGTTGCTCGCTATGCCGACACCGGTGGTCTCTCCAACGATTACGAGCGCTCCAATATGTGGCGATATCGCGACTATGTGATCCGGGCGTTCAATGAGGACAAGCCCTACGACGCATTCGTGATGGAGCAAATCGCCGGCGACGAAATGGCCGACCGGCAGCTGCGCGAGCGGTCCGCCGACGCCAAGGCATTCGAAGCAGCGCGCCAGGCTGGTGATTTCACACCCGAGGAAAGCGAGTGGATGGTGGCCAGCAGCTTCCTCCGCATCGGCCCATGGGATCCGGCAATGGTGAAAGTGCCCGACGCTCGTCAGCAGTATGTCGACGATGTTGTTAACGCCGTCGGTCAGACCTTTCTTTCGACCACGATGCGCTGCTTCAAGTGTCACGACCACAAGTTCGACCCGCTGCCGCACCGCGATTATTACCGAATGTATTCGATTTTCGCGAATACCCAGCTTGCCGAGCGATCAGTCCCGTTTCTTGAAGAAGAAACTCTCTCCGGCTTTGAGAAAGAAAAGGTCTCTGTCGAGCGACTTTATGAGTTTGCCTCGGATCGTTACAATCAGCTGGTTTCGATTCAGCGCGAGGCGGATGAGAAATGGTACGCCGAGCGCGGTCTTGAATACATGTCGATTGACGAGCGCAAGGATCTTCCCGACGAGGAAAAGCCTCCTCGCCTCAATGGACTCGATGAGACTCAAAAAGGTCGGCACAAGGTCCGGCGCCAGGATGAGTGGATCTGGCAGAGACGACTTGAGCGTTTCGAGCCGATGGTGCAGTCCGTTTACAACGGTCCGGACCCAGGTTTCCTCAACGCCCGCAAGCTCCGCATCTCGACAAAGCGCCCTGCCGACTGGACGCCCGAGACCCACATTCTTGCCGGCGGAGCTCTTGGAGCTGAGGGAGATGCGGTCACGCCTGGTGTCCTCAGCGCGCTGCGGGTCGCAACCGACGTTGGCAGCGAAGAGGACCCCTACGCCCTCGGAACCGAGGTCGACGGTCGTCGTCTTGGCCTCGCCAGGTGGATCACAGATCCCACCAACCCTCTCACCGCCCGCTCGATCGTGAACCGGGTCTGGCAGTATCATTTCGGCAAGCCCCTCGCCGGTAACCCGAACAACTTCGGCGTCAAGGGAGCTCCCCCGACTCACCCGGAGCTCCTCGACTGGCTTGCGGTCGATTTTGTGGAGAATGGCTGGACCTTCAAACGTCTCCACCGCCTCATTCTCACCTCGGACACTTTCCGGCAGTCGGTGCAGCATCCTTCCTATCAGTATATAAAGGATGAGGATCCGAATAACGATCTGTTTGCTTACTTCCCAACCCGCCGTCTCAGCGCCGAAGAGATGCGGGACACGATGCTGGCCATCACTGGCGAGTTGAATCCTGATGGTGGTGGGCTGCCGGCAAGGCCAGAGATCAATATGGAGGTGGCGCTGCAGCCACGAATGATCCAGTTCTCCCTTGCACCGACCTATCAGCCCAACGCCTTGCCTGAACAGCGCAATCGAAGGAGCGTTTATGCCTATCGCGTCCGCGGTCTCGCTAATCCTTTCCTCGAGACCTTCAATCAGCCGAATCCAAACGACTCATGCGAGGCGCGCGATTCAGCGGCCGTGTCGCCACAGGCGTTCACCCTCCTCAACAGCGACCTGATGACCAACCGATCGATCGCTTTTGCCCAGCGGCTCGAATCCGAGGCAAGCGATCTTCCCGAGCAGATTGATAGGGCCTTTGAGTTGGCCCTCGGTCGTCTCCCCGACACTATCGAAAGGCAAAAGCTTGGCGATTACGTCACCGAAATGGCGTCTTATCATGAGGGTATCTCGCCCGAGCCGCGAGAGTTCCCTACCGAGATCACCCAATCTCTGGTCGAGGAGTTCAGCGGTGCCCCGTTCGACTACACCGAGATCTTACCAGTCTACGAAAACTACACCCCCGATCCGAGCCCCGCTGATGTTTCCCCCCAGACCAGAGCCCTCGCCGACCTTTGTCTCATCCTCTTCAACACCAACGAGTTCATTTACGTCTACTAACTCAGTAACCTGACTCGCAGCAGCAAAGACCTTTTACTTTTTATCTGTTACCTTTTACTCCACCACCCTTACCGCCGCCTCGCGGCGCTTCTATCATGAGATCACCCATCTGCTCACGCCCTGTCTCCAACGCCTGGAGCCGTCGTCAAATGCTCTATGGTCTCGGGGCCAGCCTTGGCTCTGTGGCAATGACCGATATGGTCGCGAAGGAAAGTGCGCCTGCCGCCGGTCCTCTTGCTCCAAAGAAGCCGATGCAGCCAGCGCGAGCCAAGAACGTCATCATGCTGTTCATGGAAGGCGGCCCTTCTCATGTCGATACCTTTGATCCAAAGCCGAAGCTGACCGAATTTCACAAAACCGATTCCAACCTCGAGGGCAATCTCCACAACGGGGACACCTTCTTTGTCGGCAGTCCCTTTGGCTTCAAAAAGGCAGGCCAGTCCGGCCTCGATATGTGCGACCGCTGGGAATACCTGTCTGACCCCGAAGTAGCAGATGAGTTCTGCAACTACCGTGGCTGCCAGGCAGAGTCTTTGAATCATCCCGAGGCGCTCTTCCACATGAATACCGGGAGCCGTCTCGGTGCTGATCCGGCCCTCGGGGCGTGGGCAACCTACGGTCTTGGCTCGGTGAACCAGAATCTCCCCGGTTACGTCGTCATGACCGAGATGGCACTCCCCCAGGGCGGCTCGCGGAACTGGTCGAATGGGTTCCTCCCCGCCTTCTACCAAGGCACGCGCCTCCGCCCAACCGGCTCTCCCATTCTCGATCTCAACTCGCAGCAATACAAAAGCCGCGAGCACCAGCGCCAGGCTCTTGATCAGCTCGGATTCCTCAATGACCAGCATGCTGCAAAGCACCCCGAGCACGCCGATCTCGCCGCCCGGATGGAGAGCTATGAGCTCGCCTACCGGATGCAGATGGAGGTGCCCGAGGTCATCGACCTGAAAGGCGAGCCCGAGCACGTCCGCGAGATGTATGGGATGAATGCCGAGCATACCCGCGACTTCGGTAAGCAGTGCCTCATGGCCCGCCGCCTCGTCGAGAAGGGTGTCCGCTTCGTCCAGATTTTTGCCGGCGGATGGGACAGTCACGACTACATCGAGCGAGGTCACGGGTCACGCATCGCCGCCGTCGATAGGCCCATGGCAGCGCTCATCAAAGACCTCAAGCAGCGAGGCATGCTCGACGACACCCTCGTCATCTGGACCGGAGAATTCGGCCGCACCCCCGACAACAATCGCCGCGGCGGTGTCTACTCGATCGGCCGCGGTCACAACGCCCAGGCCATGTCGATGATGCTGGCCGGTGGTGGCGTCAAAAAAGGCAGCATCGTCGGCGCCACTGACGAGATCGGCCACAAAGCAGTCGACGTCGCCCACCCCATCCGCGATTTCCACTGCACCCTGCTCCACTTGTTAGGGCTCGATGACAATAAGCTGACCTACTTCCATGCCGGCAGATACAAGCAGCTCAGTCAGTTTGGTGGTGAAGTGATTCCGGAGTTGATTGGGTGAATGAAAAAGTGCGAGAGCACTCTGGACTCTGTCCTGATCAGCTAGCGGAAGATGGCCTTGATTTGCG
>JBCCBR010000090.1:0-9826 GCA_039033935.1 Verrucomicrobiota bacterium | reverse complement strand
TGATCTTTGAGGAGGTCAATTCCCTGAGCCGATCACTGCGTGCCCGCTGCACTTGTTGATATTGGTTCCGCAGCGCGGCGTATTGCCTTTCGAGCTTTTCTATCTCAGCAGACCGGGCTTCGTTTCGCTTGCTCGCAGCCTCGTGGTCTGCGACTGCTTTCTCTTTCTCTTCCTCCTTTGCCCTATGCACCGCATCCCGAACCTCCGCCTCAGTCATTGCCAAATCGGGCCTAAGACGCAAGGAGCCATTAAGAATGGCTGCCTCACCATATAGCCAACCAAGGCGTCGCCGCAAAAAAAACGGCCCCATTTGCGGGGCCGTTTCTTCATAATCGAATTCGTTCAGAGAGAAAAGACAACTCAGTCTTCGCTCTCCTCGCTTGACTCCTCTCCCGGACGCCACTCTTCGGTCGCGAGGTTGAAGGCCTGCTCGAGACCAACCAGGTCGGAACTTGGGCGAAGCGCGTCGAACGCTGCGGTTTCCTTCTGGAGTTGGTCTTCGCTGTAATCGGCTGCCTTAACGGAAAGCCCGATTCGGCGCTCGACTTTGTCGACTTTGATGACGCGTGCTTCGACATCATCACCGACTTTGAGGACATCCTTCACATTGGAAACATGATCCTCGCTGAGTTGGGAAATGTGGACCAATCCGTCAATATCATCTTCCAGCTGGACGAAGGCACCGAAGCTGGCGGTTTTCTGAACGGTTCCCTTCACGAGATCACCAACCTTGAAACGGCTGTCGATATCGGACCATGGATCACCGTCGAGCTGCTTCACCCCGAGGCTGATACGCTGGTTTGTCTTGTCGATTTCGAGAACAATCGCCTCGATCTCTTCGCCCTTCTTGAGAATCTCGCGAGGGTTGTTGATCTTGCGAGTCCAGCTGAGATCAGACACGTGAATCATTCCATCGATTCCGTCCTCTAGCTCAACGAAAGCACCATAAGGGGTGAGATTCCGGACTTCGCCTTTGATCGAACTCCCAATTGGGTAGCGGACCTCGACTTCATCCCACGGATTGGGCTCGAGCTGACGCACACCGAGGGAGATCTTCTGCTCTTCTTTGTTGATCGACAGAACGACCGCCTCGATTTCCTGATCGAGTGAGAGCACATCGCTCGGACGGGTGATCCGCTTGGTCCAGGAAAGCTCGGAGACGTGGATAAGGCCTTCGACCCCGCGCTCGACTTCGACAAAGGCACCGTAAGGAACCAACTTGGTGACACGGCCTTTGACCGCCGATGAAATTGGGTATTTGCCCTCGATATCTTCCCAGGGATTGTCCTGAAGTTGCTTGAGACCGAGCGAGACTCGCTCTTTCTCTTTATCGACGTCAAGAATCACCACATTGACCGGGCTGCCAATCGCGAGCATCTCGCTTGGGTGGTTGATCCGGCCCCAGCTCATGTCAGTGATGTGGAGAAGACCGTCCATCCCCTGAAGATCAATAAACGCTCCAAAGTCGGTGATGTTTTTGACCAATCCTTCGACCTTGTCGCCGATTCGAACCGAAGAGAGGAATTCAGCCCGCTGCTCGGCACGCTCGGCTTCGATCACTTCGCGACGGCTCAGGACGATGTTCTTCCGGATGTCATTAACTTTGACGATCTTGAACTCGTAAATCTTGCCGACGTACTCATTCAAATCCTTCGGCGGGATGATATCAATCTGGGAACCGGGCAAAAAGGCCTCGACGCCAACATTCACCATCAGTCCACCTTTCACGACCGACTTGATCTTGCCCTTCACGAGACCGCCGTCCTCGTAGACCTTGACAATCTTATCCCAGTTCTGCTTGTGGGCGGCTTTCTCTTTCGAGAGCACGACCATGCCCTCGTCGTTTTCGAGGCGCTCAAGGAGGACTTCGATTTCATCGCCGACCGCGACTTCGATGTCTTCAAATTCGGAAACAGGGATGATCCCTTCAGACTTGGCACCGATATCGACCACGACGACCTGCGGCCGGATCTCGATGACTTTTCCATGCACGATCGAGTTTTCGCGATGGGTGTGAAATTGTTTCTCAATCAGAGCAAGTAGCTCTGGATTAGCTTCTGCGGTTGCTGCGGACATTTGGGTGATTTTGGTTGAGGTTGGTTAGATGGTTTGTCAGCTTGCCAGTTGGCTCCTGAAAATGACCCGCAGCGATTTCGGAGCGCCAACGCTCGCCGCGGGGCGGGGAATCTACGTCCCCGCTATCCTTTCACAAGCGAAATTCTGACCGCCTCAGCCACCCTCCTCTTTCCCACGTAGTCCTAAAAATGACCGAGCTGACTGCTGTGACCTGTCCGACCTGCTTCGAAGTGTTCGAAGTCCCGACTCCGCCAGCACCAGAGACCCCGTGCGAAATCGACTACGACTGCGAAGTCTGCTGCAGACCGATGGTGATCCGGTTCGAGTCGTTCGGCGACGAGATCGAAGGCGGCGCGTTCAGTCTCGACGAGTAAGTTCGGGAAAACTCTCTATGCGGCTCGCTACTCTGGAGCTGGCCCAAAAGGATCGGGCTGCGGAGCTTCCGACTCGGTCGACTCCATCGCCGGACCAAACGGATCTGGCTCGGATGCCGGTGTCGGCGTATCTGCCGGAGCCGCTTCGTTTTGCGGGGAAGGCCCGAAAGGATCAGGCTCTTCTCCGGCACTTGGCGAAGGCGACATCTCAGAACCAGCGCCCCCCGGCTCGGTCATCTCAGAAGTAGGATCTGGATCGGTCGGAGACATCTCGGAAGTTTCGCCTTCCGATTTGGAAGGACTTGGGGCTTCCATCGCTTCTTCCATCGATTCGCTCGGCTCGGCATCTGAGCCCTGTGGTGTGGCGTCCTCGTTGCCCTCAGGAGAGCCCCCCATCGAGATGATTTCCGGGAGATCGGCTTCATCAGACGCGATTCGGAAACCGGTGTAAAAGGTTCGCTCCTCGGGAGACTTTGCGACCCTTCGCACCGACAGCTCAAAGCCACTCCGAGTCGTGAATGAAGCCCCGCGCTTGATCGGCACTTCTTTTTCCGGAGCGTCGGGATCGGCACCCCAGCTCGCCGTCCACTCCGATACATTGCCTCCCAGACCGATCACGCCGTAACGGCTCTCGTCGGAGAGAAGACCGTCGACTGGCGACCAGAAGCGGAAACCATCGATCTCCCCCGGCTTTGTCTCCCCGTCTGCTTCGTGATCAAGTCCGCTGTTGAGATTCTCTTTCACGAAATCATTCCCCCATGGGTAGACATTCCCTCCCCGACCTCGGCCCGCTTTTTCCCACTCCTCCTCAGTCGGGAGCCTCGCCCCTCGCCAGGTCGCGTAAGCGTGAGCGTCCCACCAATCGACCCCGATTACCGGGCAATTTGGGTCTATCCTCCCATTGAGAAATTTCCCGCCCTTCAGCGCCGCTGCGTAGTAGTCGGACCACCGCTCCGGTTCATAAGATTTCTTGGTTTCAGGCTGCTTGGGGTGTCGCAAGGATTCTGCCTTTGCCGGGTTTGCCGCTAAATCGTCAAGGAAGCGTGCGTAATCCGCAATCGTGACCTCGTATATCCCAATAAAGGTCTCCGCTACTTCGATCGGCTCCCCGTCCTGGTAGGGGAAAGGACCCGCTGGGATAGGCATCACAGCCTCAAGCTCCCTCACTTCTGGCTTGGATCCGAAAAACAGCAGCGCGACCATCGCGCCGATCAGGATCAGCGCTCCAAAAACGCCACCCGTCACGATAGCTCGCCGATTTGATCGCTCTTTTTCCAATTTTGCTTTCTCGGCGTCCGAAAGTGACGGCTGCTGAGGACCGGCAAGCGCCCGTCGCAGTCCATCGATTGAGTTGATCGCGTCGATCCGGTCAGTTCCCAGCCTCCCTGCCAGCGCGAGGACCTCAGGACTGGTGCCCGATTTTCGCAAAAATGGCTGAATTGCCGCGGCGAGGAGCTGCATCTGCTGCTTCTCCTGCTGCACACTGAGAGGTGCTCCGCGACCTCTCACCGGGTTCGCAATGCGGGCCTGTCCCTCCGGCAATAGGAGGATGGTCTGCGCCGTGATTAAACGGTGATCCATCCCCCGATCGCGCAGATAGGCGAGCGCGCTTCCGACCGACTCGATCACATTTCGAAGCACCGATCCGTCTAGCTCGACCCGGCGTTGCGCGAGATCGTGGAGACTGGGAGCATCGACCAGCTCAAGGGTGTAAAAGTTCACCCCCATTTCCTGATCGCATTCATACACCAAAGAGATCGCCGGGTGATCGACCGAAGCTCTCGCGCTAGCCTCATTCACAAAACCCTGGACCCAGTTGATGTCCTTGCGGTGCTTCCGATAGAGCGTTTTTAACGCGACCTTCCGCCCGATCGAAGTCTGTTCCGCCTCATAGAGCGCAAAATCGTTATCCTGCTGAATTTCGCGCAGCAGTTTGTAGTCGCCAAGACGGAGCCCGGTCGGCAAGGCATCCTCAGGGAGAGAGATTGGTGAAGTAGGGACTGATGGCACCATCTCCTCGACCGGGTCTCCCGCAGGAATCGATTGCGAGGGCACTTCCTGATCGGCTGCTCCCGCTGATTCTGCGGCGGCAGTCTCCGATGCCTCCCCCGTTGCGGCCGTCTCAGGTTGCCCACTCTGGGCCGCTGTCACTTCGGCGAGCCAGTTCTGGAGGGTGTTGCGGTCAACCGGTTTCACAAAGAGCCGATCGTGGGAAAGGACTCGCGGATACAGCTCCGACATATCTTCCCCCGAGCAAAAAACGGCAGGGACAGCTCCAAATCTTTTCCCGAGATGATCCCGCAGATCAAACAAATCCGTCCCATTCTCGGCTGTGATGCCACCGACAAGCAGGGCGACGCGCTCGGTGTCCTTGACCAGATCCCACGCCTCCGCTGCAGTCGGCGCTTCGATCACCGCGCTGTATTGGCTTGCCACGCTCGGCATGATGTGAGCTCGATCCTCCGGATTGGGATCGACAATGAGGGCGGTTGCGGCAGGGTTCATAGGAGTGGCAGTCAACGAGGTCCAGTCGTCGGAAAAAGAGAGTTTTCAACGCTTTCCGGCAACACTTCCCCGATATTTTCGGGATCAGGCAAGTCCTCCAGTTCTGGCGGGTAAACCGCGGTTGCCTGAAGTTGGTCCCGGTAGCTGAGCTCGACCACGTAACCGAAGTATCGCCGTTCGCCAAGATCCCTCTGCTGCTCTTCGCTGAAAATTGGTTGATGATATTCCACAATGATGTCCTCAGACCCCTCGGCCCAATCGTAGGGTGCGCTCGGGAGAACGTTGGAAGTGTTCGCGGTCGACGCCTCAATCCTGTCTCCGTCGACCTCATCAAAGAAATATAGATTCAGATCCACCTCCGCAGCCGAGGGGAAGGAATCGGGCTCGGAGATTACCTCGACCTTGACCGAGACTCGCTCGCCATCATCGGTCACCCCAAACTGCTCCACGTCTATCTGACCGAGCGATAACACGGGCGCATTCGCGACAACCTCAGTCGGTGTGTCCAACCTCAAGGCGCGATCAGCGACCTCATAGTAACTCGCCGCCCTGACCGGCCCGAGCTCGAGGACTCGCTCCCAGTAGTTTGCGGCACGGCTGTCCAGGCCCATTTGCTGATAGGTTGCCGCCATTTCTGAAAGAACGCGAGGATGCTCCGGCAGCGCCGTCTCAACTTCCCGGAGCGCTTCGAGAGCCTTCTGCATGTTCCCCCCGTCGCGATGCTCTGCCCCAGTCGAGACAAGCCGCGCCAGGATCAGATCCTCAATCGGAGGGGCATCGAGGTGAGCCTGTTGCAAGGCGTCAGAAAGCGAGTCACTCGTCCCCTCAGCGGCAGGCGCAGCGACCGGGCCAAAAAATTGCGGCTCGGCGAGGGGTCCGCGAGTAATTTCCTCCGTGTCATCGAGCGGAGCCAAAACGGGATCTGCTATGGCCGCAAGCGGCTCTGAGGATCCCGGAAGCGGCAGAGGGAGATCCATCTCCGGCGATGTGGGTATCAAACCAGATGGAGGGACAAGCGCGGGCTCAGGAACTTCTTCCGCTTCCTCTTCGCGAACTTCAGAGAGAACCGTGACCGGCACTTCAGAGGGAAGCACCGCATCTGGCGAGATCGGAGGAGGAACTGGCGACACCACCGCTGCGACAGGCGCTGGAGCAGCTTCAGCAACTACAACGCGCTCGGCCGGTGAGCGCTTCATCACTGCCCAGGTCACAGCCCCGATTTGAATCGCTGCGAGAGTTACGACGATCCAGAGAGTCGTGCTGAAAGTGCGACCGTAATCGGCGCGGCCAGATAACAAGCTGTCAGCCATGGTTGAGGTCGACTGGTCTATTCCGCTCCAGCCCCTAGCGATGAGTTTGCGAAGCTGAATTTAAGCCGCACCCGGCTTATTTCAAGAAAGTGAAGCAACTTCAACACTGCCCTGAGGGCAACCCGATCGGGCCATCTCAAAACCCGGCATTCGGGGGACCACTCGGCAGAAGGAACGGATCCTGGAAATCCGTTCGAGGCTTCCGGGATTGCATCAGAATCCGGCTCCGCCGCCGTTCGTGCCGACCCACCGTCGATTTCCTGCAAAAACCGATCGAAGCCAAGACCCGGAAAGACCTCTGAAGCCTACGGAATCAGAAGTCTCCCCGATCCATCTTCAGACGCGAAGGCTACTTTTTGGTGATTCACACCAATTTTCCCTAAACTTTTCTCGAAAAAGACCTTAAACTAAAACGTCGCCGATCTCTATGAGCGACCATTTTTGAACCAACCCACCACAGCCGTGAGCAGTCATTTATCCAGCGATATTCAAATTGAAGGCGACCTCAATTGTTCCAGCGATCTCATCTTCGATGGGTCAATTACTGGGAACATCACCTCGAAAGGGAGCCTGACCATCGGTCAGAATGCCTCCGTCAAAGGCGATTTGAAGGCCGACAAGGCCGTCGTCGAAGGCAAAGTCGCCGGCAACGGTGAATTCCAGCAATGCCGCCTCGCTCCAACTTCTGTCATTTCTGGCTCGGTTCACACCGTCAGCCTTCAGATGGAAGAGGGCGCCTCACTCGAAGGGCAGTGCAAAGTCGGTAAGGCCAAAGCCTGATCGACAGCTCCTCCAACTCCATTTCAAGAGCCCGGCCATGCGGTCGGGCTTTTTTGTGGAGTATTCTCTGGCATCAGACGCTCCAAATTTGCCACGGCAAGAAAACAGTCACTATCAGCAACCGAAGGCTCCATCTCGCCAAACAATCAACCACCAGCCAAGCGGGGCATCCAGTTAGCGCAGCCGAGAAAAAGACCGAGTCATGACTCAATACCCAGGGAAACATGATCACCAGATCCGGTATCGCGAGTCCTTATGCCGGGTAGTCTGGAAGAAAAATCCGCACGCCAAGGCGCCAAGGCGCAAAGGCGCAAAGAAACCAGCAATTGAAAGAGCCTTGCGCCTCTGCGCCTTTGCGTGAGATTTTCCCGGTCGACCTGTTCGATGCTTTCACTGAAACGGCGAGGACCAGTCGTCATGTAGACCACACCTCTGCCTCAGCGATTTCTGCAAACGTCATCAGGTAGGCATCCCGCAACCTCGCTCAGTCACCTCCAAGCTTCACATCATCTGGAGCACTACTCGAAATCACGAACTGATCGAACTGAATTGAACACGCAGCCTCAGGAGCCCAACTCTTCGATCCACCTCCAAAGAAGGTAGAAAAGAGGAACGAATCGATCAACCCGAGATCCTCGCTCCGCAATTGCAGGCCAGTCAGATTCAGGCTCTGCCGCCCATCGATCCAGACCTGGATCAGACCGTTCGCTTTACCGAGGTGATTGACCCTGATTCGCTGAGTCAACGTATACCAAATAAACGGCTCGCACCTGAAATCGAGGGGCACGCGATCCCCCGTCGGGGCCTTCATTTCCGGGTGATACAGATACAGCTCGAGGTCCCCCTCACGCCGCCACATGTAGCGTGCACTCCAGCCGCCCGTCTTTGGAGGCTGCCTACCACCGGTGTATTTCGAACCACCCGAAGAAAGCCCCGGAAGCTTGCCTCCCTTGACGAAGGGAAACCCTTCCGAAAATCGGAATCGATAGCTCAGGAAGTATTCCTCGGCCGGAGGCAACTCGGCCACAAAGCTGGCCCCGCTCTTCTTGGATCCAAAAGCACCCGCTGGATATCGAATTTCAAGGACCTGATCTCCCCGTGAGCCCCCTGCAGAGATTACTGCCACACGATCTTCCAAGGAATGCCAGGCAAGAGGGCCAAATGCTCTCTCCAATCTTGCCGAATCGATTAGTCCCAAGGGAAAGCTCTCAAAATCCACTCGTACGATCGGCTCTTCTGCAGAGACCCACCCCATCGCCAAAATGACGATCGCGAAAAAACAGAGGTACGTTTTCATCAAAATCTTCGCGGCAGAAAAATCATTTTAGATCCAGGGAAGGCAACTCGTCCATCGACTTCAGTCCAGTAAGACTGTGCCATAGCTACCTGCGTAGAAATTGTCGTTGCGTGCCGGTCATGCAATCCAGTAGCACTTCGCCTGAGCCTCAAGAGGTCACGTCATAAAATGCTAATCGATTCCCGTCTGGGTCTTCGATGTAGAACTCCCGTCCATAGGGCATCGTCCTCAGTGGCTGGACGACCTTGGCGCGACTATTCTGCATCGCGGCATAACAGGCCTCGAGGTCGGTAACCCCGATCACCATATCAACATTGTCTCCACTCATGCGGCAAGTCTCAGTCTCGCACACCAGCTTCAAATGGATCGAAAACGGCCCTGAGCCGATTCCAGCATAGAAGTCTCCATACCGAAAGTTCAGATCAAAGCCCAAGTCCTTCGTGTAAAACTCGATCGCTCGCTCGATATCCGTGACCAGAATCTGAGTGCTCACGCAGTGTAACTGTTCCGCCAAGTGAAATGTCATGTGTAGGGTGAATAACTGCCGAAAACTCCGGTCTCTTCTTTCTCTCCAGTAGAGAAAAAACCAAGTCCACTAACAACGATTAAGATACCCCCGAGAATCAATAATATGACCGTGGTGGTCAACAGTGTTTTGTCGGCGGAAGAAGCTGAACGAGGCGGAAATGCGAGCGTCACCCTTGATTTCCGGCACCAAGACGCAAACTCAGATTATCTCTTTTGGTCATCCGTGCCATTGACCCGACTCCGCCATCTCCTTCAAGCAGCGATTCCGAGTGATGAGGAAACGCCTCATGTATTGAGTCAGAAACAAAATCTCAGCGAGCCGGCCGAGAATTCCAAAAGGTGCCGCGAAGCTGAATTCGTCCCTCATCATCGTCCCCTCAGCGAGTCGCTCAAAGCGATGAACATGACGCATCGACGCAAAGGCTCCTTCAGTCATTTCATCTTCAAACATTCGAGGCCCATCAAATCGTGTGATTTCGACCGTAAGGCGCTGTCTCAGCCCAAGATGGACGGCTTCCCAGGTAACCGTCTCTCCTAATTCAATCAGCCCAGAAGTCCGCCCTCCCACAGCGCTTTCGCCACTCCCTTCAGCGCTCAAGATGTGAGCATCAATGCTCCGCGAGAGATCGAAGACTCGATCTACCGGTGCCCCGATCATTGTCACAATCTCAATCAAAGGCATTCGACTTCTGCTAGATGGCGTGATTCCAAGTGACTAATATCTGAACCAGATAAACTGAAAAGCATGGGGCTGGCTAAACTCTTCATCTCGAATTGTCTTATGGGGACCTCGAAAAACCTCCCCAAAGTGCTAAAGTCTGCTTAAATATCGGGCATGAGCAAGCGAAAGCGTCAGAAGAAATCGATTGGAGGGGCATTGCTTGCCCATTTTCTCGGATTTTTCAACTATGAGGCGTTTCTGATACTGATATCAATTCAACTCTTGTTGTTGATCG
>JBCCBR010000089.1:0-9866 GCA_039033935.1 Verrucomicrobiota bacterium | reverse complement strand
CACGTAAATCGCATACTCTCGAATCCCGCCAAGCAATGGAATCAACAAGTAGTGAGTTTCGTCGTGTTCAACCTCCTCACTGGTTCCGGCGGAGATTGCGGGCGTCAGCTCGAGTCCACGCACAATATCGCTTACTGATTTCAACCCGGACTTTGCGAGATCTCTCGCAAGTGCCCCGGTGTCTGAGGCGTTGGCAATGAGTTTTTCGATCTTTGGATTCAACTTGGTGTCGGAGGGCTTAGATACGATGATTCAAATTGTGATGAAACTTGGGTCTAGCAACTTAGTAGTCGAGTTCGCTGCTCTTGAATTGACCAGCATAGTCAAAGTGGATATAGAGAATCGGCCAAGCTTCTTCTTTCGAATAAGTCCAAGTAAAAAGGGATTCGGGAATAGCAATTATCAGTAGCTGTTCCCTCCTTCCAACCAGCGTCTCATGCCTTCAGCGCGCATCCTGGTTTCCCTTCTGAAAATCCACATCACGATTGGCTCTACTATCCATCTGAGAACTCGGGGGCGGCATGAGAACCAGTATTCACCTTCCCAGCGGGAACTTCCGTCGTCATTCTCTGCTATATGAGCGCTGGCGCGAAATGCTTCAAAAAACCACGGTCCTTTTGTCATGGTTAGCTCTGCGTCTGGGAATTCGCTCTGGTCATAGACCGTATCCATCACGACGCCACCACTGAGCCAACTTGCGTAGGAGCGCACTGTCATTCCGCCAACAAGAGGTGTGTTGAGGGGGACCTGTTCGCCGTCCTGATCAAACACTTCTGCCCGGCGCAGCAGGGTATCCCACTCCAGCCGCCTTCCGTAGTTGTTGATGGTTTCATACACGATGGCGGGAGACGCACCGATTCGCTTTGATTCTCTGAGATGTGCCATTTTTCTCCGATTACGTCTTGAAATTGATTGGCTTCATGGCCCTGCGTGATCCATGAGGCGTGGCGCTTGAATCGCAGAGAGACCCCGAGCCACGTTTTTGGCAAACGCAACTTCCGGCATGGTATTACTTTGGGGGCCTTTAGTGCTGAAATCCAGAATCTTCGTGGCGCAGTGCCTTGGTGCGAGGACTCCAAAACTGCTGAGCGTTTTTTCCTGCTCTGATTCGCTTGCACTCGCTTTGATCCCGATTACAATCTCGCCCCTCGCTGCTCACGTGGCGGAATTGGTAGACGCGCTAGATTCAGGTTCTAGTGGGGTTAAACCCGTGGAGGTTCGAGTCCTCTCGTGAGCATGTTCTCCGCTGAAGGCGATAACCTGTAAAGGCGCTTCGCCTCGCATCGGCGTATTGATGACCATGGCTCAGTCGACTCAGGATCCGGTCCAAGATCAGAATCCAGCCTACGTCCATCAGGCTTTTTCTTCGATCGCGAAGCGATATGTGGTGGCAAATCACGTCTTGAGTCTGGGAGTCGACCTCTGGTGGCGTAAGCGAGTTGCCAGATTGGTTTCGGAGGTCGGTCCCGCCATTGTTCTGGACGTCGCAACCGGAAGCGGGGACCTCGCCGAGGTGGTGGCGAATGAGGTTGCCGAGGCGCGTATCATCGGTGTCGATTTTTGCGCTCCGATGCTGGCAGAGGCACGGAAGCGAAGCCTGCCAGACCTCCTGGTTTGCGACGGGCTCGCCTTGCCCTTCGAAAGTGGGACTGTCGACGCTGTCACGATCGGCTACGGCCTCAGGAATATGGCAAACTGGGCCAATGCTGTGGCTGAGTTTTCGCGGGTGCTTCGACCTGGAGGACGCCTCGTGGTGCTGGATTTTTCGCTGCCGACAATCCCTGGGATTCGACAGCTCTATCGATTTTATCTGCACCGCGTGCTACCGGTGATTGCTGGCTGGATGACTGGGCACCGTGATGCCTATCAATACCTCGGGGAATCCATTGAGCGGTTTCCGAAGGGAGAAGAAATGAATCGCTTAATCGAGTCAAATGGGTTTCGAGAGGCTCGGCATCGACCACTTCTGGGAGGGATCAGCGCCGTTTATTGGGCGGAACGCTAGTCACCGCGGATCATGCTTATTGACCCACTCGAGCATTAGCGGAAATGCGGGTTGGGGCATCGCTCCGTGATCAAAACCCTCCAGCTCAATCAATTCAATCGAGGGATGGCCTACGACTTTCATCATTCGGGCGAAATAGGCGTTCTCCTCGTATCGTCCGAGTAGCTCAAGCTCGCGATCACCGGTGAAGAGGAGCATGGGTGGCGCTCCTTTGCGGAGGTGGAAGAGCGGTGCGAATCGGTCGATACGTGGCTGCGTTCCAGAAATGCCGTTTTCTTTGCGGATGGTGAAATGGGTGATGGTGTGACCGCTGAAGGGAATCACTCCCGCCAAGTTATTTGCATCGACTCCATGTGCTGCAAGGTAGGAGGGATCGAGTGCGATCATGCTGGCGAGGTAGCCACCAGCCGAGTGGCCGCTCACAAGAATCTTCTCGCGACTTCCGCCAAGAGACTCGATTTCGCGGAAAGTCCAGGCCACTGCCGCAGCGGCGTCTTCCAAATAGACGGGCGCGGCGACCTCCGGGCTGAGACGGTAGTTCGGAGCGACAACAGCAATGCCCTGATCTCGGAGGGCTAGGGGGATGACTCGCTCGCCTCTGCTTAGCCCTCCACCGTGAAACCAAACCAGCGTCGCAAAAGGAGACTCCGACTCGACCGGAGTGTAGCAATCGAGACGGCAACGCAGCAAATTTGGGGAATTGACTTCGGAATCATCCTGCGGGACTTCGCGATAAGAGATTTCAGTCTGGAGACGAGAGGGATTTGCTGACGCTGGCGAGGGGCTGTCAAAGAAGACTGCGACCGGTGCGGCTTCCAATTCGTCGCGCACTTCCTTGAGGATGCTCTTTGCCAAAGCGAGGCCACCTCCGATGAGCTGTTGAGACACCTCGTCGAGCCGCCACTGGAGCTGTTCCTGTCCACGAGTCCGTTTGCGCAGCTTGTAGAGCTCGACCGGCAGTCTCAGATCGGCAGGGGAATAGCTGCTGCAGGCCGCCTGAATAGTCTCGAGTCGCCGGTAGCCCCATTCTCGGGTGGGTTCAATTTCGGTGCCTTCGCCGAAATCATTGAAAGTCGCGATCTGGATTATTGTGGAGCGGCTCTGAAGGGCAATCTCCAGCGAAGTCGCGAGCGGATTTCCAGCGACCGGATCGATTCCGCCGTAGGCCAATTCGAGTCCGACGTCGCTGTAGATATCTTCGAATCCAGGAAAGACAACCGGCCAATCACCACCATCCACATTCTCGCGAACGACAAAGTCGATGAGATATTGTCGCCACTGCTCGACCGGTGTTATTTCGTCCGGCGAAACCAGAGGCCACCCAAACGCAGCATCGAATCCATGCGCCTCCTGTCCGTGGGGCAAGGAGAGGAGGTAAGGGTTTTCCTCGGTAGCGACTCGCATCGCATCCCAGGCTTCACGCTTCAAATACTGAGGTCCAAAGACCGCAAGGACGGGACGACCTGAGTGTCGAACGTAGGCGGGATCAGAAAACCAGTTTTGCGCCATCCATTGCATCGTCGCCACCGCGTCGGGCGTGGCTTCGTCTGGAGCGATATCTCCACCTTCGACCCGGTGCTTGAGGGTTTGGTCTTCGTAGCAAATCGCGAATTTCAGTCCGGCTCGCTTCACCCACTCAATGAGTGCTTCTGTCTGGCGATGGATTGGGGCGTAGTCGCGAAAGTCGCTAAGCCCATACCAGTCGATGATCACTCCATCGATCCCGGCTAATTTCATGAGGAGGACGTGACACTCAAGCGCGACCGAGTCGGAGCTATCGTACGGGCCGATCAGGGGGTAATAGCGCGAGGCGATGTCTCTGCGGTCGTCCCAGTGGCGTGCATCTGGGTCGAACTTATTCATCGTCCAATGCCAACCCCACTCTCCGCTCTCAGCAGCCGTCTGGAACCAGGGCATGTAGTGAGCAAGGACGGTTTTGCCTTCCCTCTCGGCCTGGAGGGTAGGGCTAAAGACAACCGCCAAAATGAGAAGGAAACAAAGACGACTCAGGCTTGATAACAGACCATGAGGCAAAGAACGATTTTTCGAGAATAGAAGTCCTGACATAAGACTAGATTGGGGCAGAACGAAATCCAGAAGTGGAATGATTCCCGCTTCGCTTTGGTTCCTGCGGCGAATTTCGATTATCTCTCTGGGGTCGAATGGAGGCAAGCTTCACTTACCCGATAAAGAGACCGGAAACGACGGCGCCGTGCCCAGCCTGGTTGCAAAGATCAAACCGTCCGCGAGTGAAAGCCATCGAAAATGCATCGAGGATAGCTAATCTTGATGGTTCTCGGCTCAGGCCTCGACAATCCTGCAAAACAGAAAGAATTGTCTCGAACTCTAGATCTGATGAAAGTTGCTGTCTTCGGAACAAAATCGTACGACCGGCGGTTTATCTCAGCTGCCGCTTGCCAGCCGCTCGAATTTACTTTTCTAGAACCCCGGCTCGGGCCGGACACGGTGGCTCTGGCCGAGGGACACGACGCAGTCTGTCTTTTCGTTAACGATCGCGCTGACGGCCAAATTCTCGAGTCACTAGCTGAGCTGGGAATCCATACGATTGCGTTGCGCTGTAATGGATTCAACAACATCGATCTGTCGGTGGCAGAGAAAAACGAGATAGCGATCTACCGCGTGCCAGCCTATTCGCCCCATGCCGTCGCCGAGCACGCTTTTGCTCTCATCTTCTCGCTCAATCGAAAGACGCATCGAGCCTACAATCGAACGCGTGAAGGCAATTTCGAGTTGGAGGGCTTGCTCGGATTCGACCTCGTCGAAAGGACGGTTGGCGTCATCGGGACCGGGGAGATTGGCCGAGTTTTTGCGCAAATCGCTAGGGGATTTGGCTGCAAAGTGATCGCTTGCGATCCTCACCCCAACACTTGCTGGGCGGACGAGGCCGGAGTGCTCTACCGTGAGTTGGAAGAGCTTCTCGCCGAGAGTGAGGTGATCAGCCTGCATTGCCCGCTGACGGCCGCGACGCACCACCTGATCAATGATGCGGCGTTCGCGCAAATGCGAGATGGAGTCATGTTGATCAATACTGGACGTGGTGGTTTGATTGATACCACCGCCGCGATTCGGGCCCTCAAGTCGAAGCGACTTGGCTATCTCGGGATGGATGTCTACGAGGAAGAGGCAGAGCTTTTTTTCGAGGATCGATCGCTCCAGATTTTGCAGGATGATGAGCTGGCCCGCCTCATGACGTTTCCCAACGTTCTCGTCACTGGCCACCAGGGTTTTTTTACAACACAAGCGCTTTCCGCCATCGCCGAGACAACGGTGGCGAGCCTAGTCGCAGTTGCCAGGGGTGAAACCCCGGACGAGCGATGCCGAGTGAAACGGTGAGTTTTTCCGCTCGCATCCGGATGATTTCGCAGCGTAGCGTCTGGGCATGTCGAGATTTCCCCGATTCTATCAGATCCGCGGCCTGCTGCTTTTTACTTTTGTAATTGGTCTCACGGCCCATGCGGAAGAGAAGCCAAACATTGTTTTCATCCTGGCCGACGATCTCGGTGTCCGCGATCTCAGCAACGAGGGTTCAACCTATTACGAGAGCCCCAACCTGGACCAGCTCGCGGCGAGTGGGGCGAAGTTTACACGGGGATACGCGACCTGCCAGGTCTGCAGTCCTTCCCGGGCTTCGATTTTGACCGGGAAATATCCGGTTAACCACGGGATCACGACTTGGATTGGTGATCGCTCTGGCGAGGCGTGGCGAGGGGCCAAGCGCCATGACAGCCATCTCCCGCCCGAGTATGATCGCAATCTGCGAGCTGACGAACTTACCCTTGCGGAGGTTCTCCGTGACGCTGGTTACCGGACATTTTTTGCCGGAAAATGGCATCTCGGATCAGAGGGATCGTGGCCAGAGGATCACGGATTTGAAATCAATAAAGGTGGTTGGGATAAAGGGAGCCCGATCGGTGGATTCTTCGCTCCTTGGAAGAATCCCAATCTGGAGTCGGGGCCTGATGGAGAATCGTTGACGGCGCGGCTCGCGGCGGAGACGGCCGAATTTATTGAATCTGCCCAAAATGAGCCATTTCTCGCCTACCTCTCTTTTTATACCGTCCATGGCCCGATTCAGACGACTCCAGAGCTTTGGCAAAAATATCGCGAAAAGGCGGTCGAGGCTGGTCTGCCAGACGAACGCTTTCTTTTTGATCGGCGTCTCAATGTGCGGCAGGTGCAGGATTGCCCAATCTATGCCGGGATGATCGAGCAGATGGACGACGCAGTCGGCGTAGTGCTCGATCAACTTGATGCGCTCGGGTTAGCCGAAAACACGATTGTGTGTTTTACCTCAGATAATGGTGGAGTCTCCTCGGGCGACGCCTACTCCACGTCCAACCTGCCGCTGCGAGGCGGGAAAGGGAGGCAGTGGGAGGGGGGCATTCGCGAACCTTTTTACATCCGCGCTCCCGGGGTGACTGAAGCGGGGACAGTGACTGATGTGTTGGCCAGCGGGATGGATTGGTATCCGACCCTGCTGGATCTCGCTGGCATAACAGTACCCGAAGCTCAGAAAGTTGACGGGATCAGCCTCGTCCCTGCCTTGCGCGGTGAGGACCTCCCGGCGCGACCGCTCTTCTGGCATTACCCGCATTATGGCAACCAAGGGGGGGAGCCGTCATCGATTATCATGGAGGGCGATTGGAAGCTGATCCATTATCACGAAGATGGGAGGGATGAGCTTTATCATCTCGGCGATGATCGAGGTGAGCGGAAAAACCTTTTGGCTGCCGAACAAACCCGAGCCGAGTCTATGCGAACGAGGCTTGATCAATGGCTGCGGGAAAATGGTGCCACATTCCCGAAGCCTGATCCTGAATTCGATCTGGCAAAACGTGAGAAGCGTCTTGGCACGATCGCGACCGAGGGAAAAAAGCGCCTCGAAGCGCAACACGCTGGCTTTCTCGAAGCTGACTACCAGCCGAATCAGGACTGGTGGGGGAGTGCCCCGGTCGATTGAGTTTCCGGACTCAAGCAGGCGTTGCTGGGAGACTTTTCGATTCGCTATTGCCCGCTTTCGCTAACCACAAAAGGGGCCAGGATGCGGATGGTTTGGTAGACTCCAAATTCGGTCCGAAACGACTCGAAAAGTTCTTCACGAGCTTTTTGAAGGGCCTGACCAGCGGGCAGATCGAGTAGTAGCTGCTCGTAGAATTTCTCCATCACGGCGACGGTGGCGATGTCGTCGACCGGCCAAAGGGTCAGTAGCACATTCTCCGCTCCAGCGATGGTGAGGGCAGTGCGAAGACCTTCGACGCCTTCGCCGGTCAGAGTTCGGCCGACCGCGGTCTCACAGGCGCTCAGCACGACCAGATCGGTCCCTTGAAGATTTAACTGAGCCACTTCGGCGGCGAGGAGAATGCCGTCTGACGATGGGGCAGGGACGGAGCCTTCGCCCCAGGCCTCGAGCGTGTTTTGCGCCCCGGTCAGGGCGAGGCCGCTCGTCAACATCCCAGGATCGGTTGCCGAGTTGAGGGCACTCCGATCCAGGATCGGGAGCTCTGGGAGAAAAAACCCATGCGTCGCGAGGTGAAGGATTTTTGGAGGTTCTGATAGTGAGGTAATCGCTCCTTCGACTGCTTCAGTCTTCTCGAGCTGCGTCACGGGAAGTCCGGCGTCAATCAGGAGGGGCTGGAGCAGATCGATCTCATCCTGCGTCCCGGGAAGGGGACCAAAGGAAAGACCCCGAGTCGCTTCAGCGAGAGCACTGCGGGTGGTGTCGTCGAATGCGAGGCCTCGCGCGTTGTCATTTTCCGATTGGTCATCGGTCTCGAATGATGGGTTTCCAAGCAGAATCACGGGAGCGGTGTAGGGGAGAGTCCTGCGTTCGCGAATGAGGTCACGAGCTGCATTCAGGTAGGAGATCGCCCAGCGATCCTCTACCGACTCTCCGCCACGGGGGGCGAGAAACTCAAAAGGGAGAAAGAACAGTTCTCCATCAGGGCAGATGAGGAGAGACTCATCGCCCCCGATGGCTTCTTCCAGTGGGGTGATGAGACGGGAGTAGAGATCGGAGAGTTTCTCAGGAAGGGCACCCTCGAGAGTCTCGAGATCTTTGTCGATATAGTCCCCCAGACCCTGAATGAAATCGCGGAAGTCGCTGACGCTGACATCGATTTCGTCGGCTGCCCCGAGGGTGACTAGCTCCGGAGACGAGCTGCGACGGTGAATGATCGCTCCATAATGGCTGATCTCCCCCGACTCCGAGCGGAAGTAATCGATCAGGGCGGTGTTTTCGGGGATTGCTTCGCGAATTGAGAGCGGTGACATGATGAAGTCGCCGGCCTTGATCATGAAGTCGAGTGCAGCAAGGTCCCGTGCCTCTTTCGCTGGGGTCAGTTCCCAATAGTCGGCTCCAGCCTGCTCGAGGCGACTCACTTCAGCGGCGGCACGCGTCCAGGCCGGGTCCTCCCGCAGTGCCAGATCACCGCCGGTCAAGCGGGCGAGCGAGAGGGAGGCATGCAATTCGGAGAGCCGCTGAGCTGTTGTCGAATCGAATTCTTTTCCTGAGAGAATGGTCTGACGAGCCGCTTCATCGAGCTCTTTCCACTCGTTGAGGAGGCGGGCCTGTTGCGGATCAGAAGAAGTTTCGAGCCAACTCTGGCGCGAGGTGGTGACGGCCAGCTGAAGACCCTTGAGACCGGTGACGACCTCGGCTGCGACGTCAGGATCGGTGATGGATCCAAGAATGTCGAAGTAGCTGCCAATCTTTTCAAAGTCATCATCAAACTCCATGACCCGCTGCTCGGCGTCGACATAGTCTGGATGGAGCAGATCGCTGGCGAGGTTGCGAGCAAAAGCGTCCAACCAGATTCGGGTGTTTCGGGTCGCCTCTTCGACCTTACCTTGCTCCCACTGCGCTCTTGCGAGGAGGCGGGTCATATTGATGCGCGGACCGGAGGCATTCAGCCCATCTTCCTCCGGATTCCACTCCGCCACGATCGGGGCGAGCCTGACTTCGACCCCAGCCCAATTTCCTCGGGCTGCTTCGAGTAAGGCGATGAATCTGGTATCGAACAGAATTGCAGCCCGCTCAATTCCCGGCCCCATCTCAGCCTCCTCTGATTGAAGGTAGAGTTCCACGGTGCGCTCCCTGACCGGCAAATTCCGTGAAAGCGTGTCGATCGCCTGGGGGAGCGTTCCCCGTTTTTTGAGATGCTCCGCCACTGAGGCGAGCCAGTCGGCAGGGAACTCCTGATCCTCTGAGTGACGGGCGATTTCGAGTAAATGTGGTTCGATCGGAATTGACTGGGTCAGACGAAGGGACTCGGTCCGATCGCTCTCGAAGAGATCGCGTGAGAGCCGCCACGGATGCCTGGAGTAAAATTCAGCGTCTCGATAGAGATCGTAGTTCGGGACGATCGCGGCGAACTTTCTGGCGAGATCAGGATCGACCGGATAAGTCCGGAATCGGACCCATTGGTAATCACGACCCGTCTTGCGGGCCGCGTTGTTGCTCGGGGTGAGGTAGTATTGAAATGGGCCGACTGTTGTGGACCCCCCGATCTGGAGGAGTGTTGGTTCGTCAACTCGCTCAATGATCGGAGAGTCCTCGCTGGGGAGATTGACCAGCTCGTAGCCATCGGGAAACAGGACCTTCGATTCGTATTCGGTTACGTCGAAATCGGATGTCGCCGGAGGAGGTGGCATTTCGCGTGGTGGGGTCGGTGGAGCAGGTGGGTTGGCATCTTCACCGATTGGAGGGATGGTCGTCCTCATCCAATTGCCTTCGATTCCTCGCTGCTGGCGTTCCCAGCTCCACTGGCTCATGTAGTATCGGACCCCATCGACGTCTCGATGGGCCCGAATTTCTGCTTCGACTGGCCCTTCGATACGTTTG
>JBCCBR010000088.1:0-9919 GCA_039033935.1 Verrucomicrobiota bacterium | reverse complement strand
GCTTAATGGTAAAGCCCTAGCCTTCCAAGCTAGTTATGAGGGTTCGATTCCCTCTACCCGCTCCATCTCTTGCGATGCGTGCTTCATCTTGGATCAATAAGCGGATAATTGGGCTGTTGGGATTACTCTTGGCCTTCTCGAGTGTTTGCTCTGCCTCAGATCCAGTTGAGAGTTTCCGGGCGGGGTTAATGGACGAAACCCAAAGCTTAAGGGAGCGTTTTATGGGAGCGCTTCAAGCCAACCCTGATCTCGCACCAGAGCTCCTTCCCGTCGCGCTCGAGCGCGCGCCGAAAGATCATTCGCAGTTTGTCACGTTGATTCAGCTATCTCGGAATTATTATCCAGGAGCTGATCATAAACTTGCCGAGGCTGCCCTGATTTCGGTGCCAGAGCTTGCAAGCGCGATTCGCGAGGCTTTTTTGAGTCCACTCGAGCCAGCCCCTGCCGATCCTGCCAGCGAAGCTTTAAGAGCGGAGCAGCAGAGCCCAGCAGACATCGCCGCAATCATTGAGAGCGTCGGCGGTTCAATTGATCTTCCGGCTCCACCCCAGGTCGAAGACCTCGAGCATCTCGTGGTGGCGAATGGGCGGGAAAACTTTCGATTTTCGCAGGAATTGAGGGGAGCAAGTGAGCGATGGATGAATAACTCGCTTGAATTTGATACCGAGGATGAGCGTCACAATCATCTTGAGGAATTGCGCTTTTTTGATCAGGTCGACTCGTCTCCAATGGAGAGAGCGCACACTGCCGAACGCCGTGCTGAGCAGGTGATCATCGAGAGCCGAGGTCTCGGTGGACGGCCTCCGCGCGAGGCGCAGGAACAACCTTGAGGTCCCCTTTAGGCGAGTGACACGTCAGCGGGACAACTGCCTTGCGCGGATCTGTTTGATCCGCTATCATTCGAGGCTCGAATTTTTCGAGAAACACGTTATGCAGGCCACGATCAACATTCTCGTGACCGGGCTGCTTTTGGCAGCATCGGTGGCTCAGGCACAGTTTCACCAGCGAAATCAAGATGGCTCGACCTCGTTGAATCGAAACGCGGTGCAGTCTGCAGTGCGCTCGGTCCAGGCGACCCCAAGTGGAATGATGGGCCAAGGGCAGGCCTCCCAGATGGGTGCGAATGCCTTTTCGACCATGTATCTGAACGATGCTCAGAAAGAGGCGTTTCGGGAATTCGACCTCCAATTGGGCCGGCAGGATAACATGCGGGTCCATGTCTGGGGTCGCTCGATTGAGCACACTGACGGGACCTACACTGAGTCCAAGAAAGACGAAAGTCAGTTTGCGATCGAACAAAGAACCTATCGCGGCGATGATCCAAAAACGAGGACTCTGCTGAGGCGCCGTGTCATCCGACTCAATGAATCGGGCAATCCCTCGGAGTCGCTCATTTATGACGGTCGTGATGAGTTCAAGTATCGCGGAATCCTTGTCTATGATGCGATGGGCCGTCTCATTGAGGAGCACATTTACAACTCCGAGGGCACTCTGCTGCGCCGCAAGATTCAGGAGTATACGCTGACTGGCGAGCGTGGTCCGGCCAGAGTTGTCGACCTCGTCGACGCTGATGATATCCCGAGCGATCTGCGTCTCGTGATCACCCGGCAGAATGAGTCAGAGGCACGGGCTGTCGGCAACCAACGGTCCAATGGGCCTAACGGCGAACGCCGAGGCCTTTTCTCAGGTAATCGTGATCGTGAGGCGCAGACCTCTGTAGCTCAACCTCTTGGACAGCGACCGGCGATGCAGCAGGCCCAGCCGCTACGCCAGACTCCATCGACTCAGACCGGAAATGGTTCAGCTACCGCTCAGCCGGGGAACAGCGGCCAGCCGCGCCGCGGCTTGAATCTCGGGAGGCTTTTTGGTGGGAGCAGAAACAGCGAGAATCGCTAGCCCGGCCCTGCTTCGCGCTTTTTAGCGAGAGGCGTGTCAGATGAGCCGATCAGCTCCTTCAAATCCACTCAAGACTCTCGCGTTATTGTTGGTGGTCGGAGCCGCCTTTGCTGGCTGGCTTTACGGTATCCACTGGAAGCGCGTCGCCTCGGGGGGCAAATTCAACGCTACGGAGCGCCTTGTAGTCCAGCTTCGCGATCAGGTTGAGATTCTAACGTTAGAAAATGCCAAGTTGATCACGCGGCTGAAAGAACTCGATCCCGAGCTTGCTGAAGTTGAGGAGTCGGCCCCGAATACCTCCTCAGCCAATCAAGCAATCCCGGTGCCAGAAAATTAGAGCGCCTCGGAGTCTTTCCGGTCTATCAAAACTTGGTCGCCTCGTAGCCACTGATACTCGGGGAGAAGACGCTACTTGGGAGAGAGACGTTTCGTTTCACGCTCGTAAAGCTGGTTTTCACCGATGAGCCATCACTCAGATCGATCTCGATCCCAGTCAGACGCGAGCCATTGGCCTCGACCACAAAGGTGAACTCATCCACTCCGCTTCCGCTGCGCGGACGGGTCACGATACGATGACGGCTCCCGACCTTCTGGACGGAAAGCACCCTGTAGCGGCTGTTAAACTCGCTCAGCGTCCGCGGGAATCCACGGGCGAGAGCAGACATGGCGGGCATCCCGCCGCTACGCCGCTCATATTTTTTGACAGATGGCCGCACAATCAGAACTCCGCCCCCATCTTTAACCACGATTGTTTGCGTCGGTCGACCGAGCTCCCAGCGGAACTTGCCGCTGCGATAATCTAGCGTCAGCGTGCCTGACTGCCTGATTGGGACCTTGAGCGTGCGCATCGTCCGCGTCTGGCTGAAATTCACCTTCACGTTGCTCGTGCCTGAGTTGGTCGCGAGCCATTTGCTGATGATTTCATTTCCGTCCTGGGCACCAATTGGCGCGAGGGTTGCGATGAAAAGCAAAGGGGGAAGGAAGAGACGAATAGCGGACATGAGCTTTCAGAAGGTAGCAAGTTCCCGACGTTTGTCAGGACGCTTTTCTTATCGAAAGCGCCTCATTTTCATGACCGGCACCGATGGATCCATCGATACCAACTTGGAAGCAGCCAAATCGCGACGATCATGTTGACGAGGATACCAATTCCGCAAACCACCCCGAGCGAGGCGAGGCCGTAGGCCGAGGCGGTGGCAAGCGATCCGAAGCCAATCGCCGAAGAGCTGCCGCAGAACAGCAGAGCTTTGCCAATTCCGCGTTGGGCAGCTTCGACGTTCCCTTCATTGCGACGAAGCGAGAAGACCATGTGGATTGAAAAATCGATGCCAGTACCAAACAAGAGCGGCACACCACACAGATTAAACGAATTCCAAGATAACAACCCAGCCTCAGTCAGAAGTAGGATAACCGCCGCTGAGAACCCGAGTGAAAAGAGGCTGATGCAGAGGTCGCGCCACGATCGAAAGACGATCGCGAGCATAATGACGAGTAGCCCTAACATCGGTAGAAAAACTCTCCAAAGATCATCTCGGATTTTTTCATTCAGGGCGACTCCGAGCGACCCGATACTGGCCAGCGAAATCCGATCTGTCGCGAGCGCCTCGACCCACGCGCGGTCTCTCGGCGAAGTAGGACGAACAGCACCGAGCAGAGCGTGCTCTCCTCCGCGGGATGTGTAGACCCTCTCAAGCGTCCACCGGCCAAAGTCATCGACCGGCAAGACAGGGCCTTGACCCTGGACGGAGGACAGCATTTCGGACCACGCCTCAAAGATGGAGTCGGTCAGTTCCGTGCCTTCTTCAGAAAAACCAGCCTCGTCAAGGAGTGCGGTGAGGCGGTCCTGCTCTTTTAAGAATGCCGCGATCGGTCCTGCATTTGCTCTCTGGCGCTCGGGAGCGGGCAGCAATCCGCTGGAGATGAGCGCTTCATCAATTAAACCTTCATCGCGAGAGCGCTGAGCTTTTGTCGACGCCTCTGCGGTCGCATCGGTGAGATCCTCAAGAGAGCTGCCGCGCACAATCAGTGGGACGAAGCCTTCCCGTTCCTGTATTTTTGTGCGCATTTCCTGCCATGCGATCATCGAAGGGCTTTCCCGAATCCTGAATGGATGAAAATTGGCTTCCAGCTTCGGCGCACCTCGCCAGGCCGTCACTAGAGTAGCGAGCGCCAAGATACCGATGAGAATGGCTGCGCTGACCTTGACCCGAGGAGATCCACCAAGCGGGCGGCTGGGCCGTGGCGTGGCTTCGGCATTGAACGCCACCGCGACAGGCGCGTAGGCAAAAAGCATCACGATTGCTCCGACCGCGATACCGAGTGCCACTAAATTTCCCATCTCTGCGAGACCCGGAAGTGAACTGAAATTTAGGGAGAGAAATACCACTGCGGTTGTTGCCCCTGCCCAGAGGATGCTCGGACCGACAGTTCGGCGCAGTTTGGGCGCGGGGTCTCCCGTGTTCATCGACTCGCGGAAAAGAACAATCCCGTAGTCGACGGCTAGACCCATGAGGATCGCGGCAAACCCTGCGCTCATCACGCTGAGCTCTCCGAAGAGGACTGCACCAAGACTCAAGGTGATTGCGAGTGTCAGCATCATCGCTGCCATGAGCCAGGCGAGGGCTCGCGGGCGTCGGTGCATGATCCAGAAAAGCAGCGAGATTAGGACGATCGTGACGACCACTGACACCGTCATGTCGCGCTCCATTTCTGCTCCGACCTCAGCCATGAAAGCGGGTGTCCCGGTCAGTCCGATTTTTGAAACAGCCAGCCGCTCTCCCTCCTTTGCTTCCCAGAAATCGACTTCTTCGCGGATTTTAGACAGCCAGGTCGCGGCGGATCGGTAGTCTGAAAAATCAGCCCCAGTGCCCTCAAGATAGAAGAGCCGAAAGGTCCCATCCTGAGACTGCATCGGATCGGAGTTGCTTCCGTTTTCGGAACCAATCGTCTCGGCGACACTGGCGAATCCGAATGGATCGTAACCAGCTACCACTGTCTCGGCCCCGAGCAGCCCTGAGTAAAGTTGTTCCAATGCCTTGGCCAGCTTCGCCTCGGCGCCAGTCTCAGAGAGTGAATCGATGTGATCGGACAGTAATTCTTCCGGAGCGTTCAGCCACAGCCAGGCGATCAGGGCTCCACCTTCGTTCACCAATTCGGCGAGATTTCGCTCCCGGTCGACTCGCTCGACGAGGTCGCTCCTCTTTTCGAGATGCTCGGCAAGGCTGGCGACGGCGTCTTCAGCGAGAGCCGACTCGCTCGATTCGATCGTGATAATCAGTTGGCTATCGCGACTGAAGAATCGATTCACCTCATCCATTCCGCGGACTTCCGGGAGATCCGCTGGCATAATCTCGTAGAGATCCGCTGAAAATCTCACTCCCAGCAGACTGAGAGCCGCCAACAATCCACACACCGAGGTGATGATAAGTGGGTGGAGACGGATGAGACGCATGGCCGATAGTCGTGAAGGCGACCCCTGATTGTGAAAGCAAAGAGGGGCGCTTGTCCAGTGACAGGATGCGTCAGATTCTCTCGCCTGGGGACGATCAGCTCTCCGCTAGCGATTTTTGAAGCAGCCGACGGAGTCTCAAACGTGTGAATCGTTGCAGCAGAATGCAGGGGAGATTCGAGAAGAAGCTGTAGAAAATCAAAAAACAGCCAACAGCCGGCCAGGGATTCCACAACAGGCAGAGACATATGGCGGGGATCTGGAGCCAGTGAGCCAGTTCACTGCGACAGGTTTCCTGAATAAAAGTGCGGAGATAATCGCTATCGGCGCTCTGGAGATTTCTCTTTTCAAAGCCACGTACCCATGGCGCTGCATCAGGGATCAGAGATTTCCATCGGCGAATCCCCCAAAAACGTTCATAGAATCGCCCTCCCTGCTCCCAAGTCCTTTCGCGATACCAAAAATGGTTCGGCTGGAACCATTTCCTGGGCAGCCGTGTCAGGACGACCGAGACCGCAAAGTGCATCACGGGAATAAAGAGGCAATTGACCACCGCAATGACCCACATCGGCCACTCCCACATCGGGAGAGCGGCAGCCAATTCCGGTGTCAAAGACCCCTCGAACAACGCGACACTAGGATACATCGCGCCCTTTCCATTTCACGGTTTCACCGCGGCGTTTGCGTCGCAGGGCGCTGAAAAATACCCACTGGTAGAAGCTCAGGCTGATCGGAAAGAGTAAGCCGTTCCAGACTGAAAAGTTCCCAGCTTTGGAAAACCAAATGACTGCCTGGATCGCGCAGAGCGCGTAAAACAAGCTGATCGAAATCACGATAGGAAGCGAAGCAAGCGGCAGAAAAGTCAGCGAAATAAGGCTCATCATGCACGCTGAGAGCCAGCATGAAATGCCGATCATGGCGGACTTCGGTGTATTGTTAGCGCCAGAGACAAATCCCTTCGCCCAGCCCGCAATGAGCTGTCTGGGGCCATCCGCGAACATCCTCATTGATAGGACCCCACGGCCGATGTAGCTGCGACAGGCGATGCCCTCACGAGCGAATTCGCGGGAGAGGTGGAAGTTCTCCAGCACCACCTGTCGGACTTTATCATGCCCCCCGACCTTTTCGTAGTCGCTGCGGGCCACGAGCATCGCCTGGCCAAATAGCCCAATTTTTTCCGCCGCCGCGCCACGATTGGTGAAAGCATTGATTCCGAGAAGCATGATCACGTTGAAGAACGCAGAGAACTCTTCGTAGGGCCGTTCGATGCGATGCCAGGGACAGATCGAATGGACGGTCCCACTGTCCTTGGCCAAAGCTGCGACACGGTTGAATCCTTCAGGCTCAAAAACCACATCGGCGTCCAGAAAAAGCAGCCACTCTCCTTTGGCGGCTTCCGCTCCTTGGGCGCAAGCCCACGGTTTTCCAAACCAGCCTTCAGGGAGCTCTTTCCCAGTCAGAAGCCGTGCTCCGAAGGTCTCAGCGACCGACGCGGTTGCGTCGGTCGAATGGTCATCAACGACGATGATCTCCAGGGGACCGCCCTCCTCAGTTGGAATGCTCGGAAGGAGGTTCTTGAGGTTCGTCTCCTCATTCCGAGCGGGTATGATGACTGATATTTTTGGATCGAGATCTCGGCTACCCGACTCAGTATCCGGCTGGGGAACAGCCTGCCACTTTGCTCCAACACGAAGTCCGAATACCCAAAAGACAAATCCGACGAGCAGAAAAATCCCGAAAAACCAACTCATTCCTGTGGCAGGTAGAGGGCCGGGATTGAATCAGCGCCGATTGTCCTCGGCGACAACCCGATCGGCAACTTTCTGGCCGCAGAGCATCACCATTGGCATGCCGCCACCTGGATTGACGCTTCCGCCGGTGAAGAAGAGATTCCGATATTTCTTCGATTGCTTGGGGGCTTTGAAAGCTTGGTTTTTCTTCCAATCTGAAACCACTCCGTAGATCGAACCGCCGTTTGAGCGATACATCTCTTCAAGATCGATCGGTGTCAGCATATCCTCAACCACAGTGTGTTTGCGGAGGTCAGTCAGGCCCATCCGCTCGAGCTTATCGAGCACTCGGTCCCGGAGGGCGTCATAGTCCTCCTTGGTATGGGGGTTCTCTGGGTTGATTGGCGGAATGTGGGGCAAAATCTTAATGTTATCGTGGCCTTCCGGGGCCTTGCTCGGGTCGGTGCGAGTCGGAGCGACCAGGTAGATGGTGGGATCCTCTGGCAGTTTCCCCTGCTGGAATACAGAGTCGAAGTGTTTCGATTGGTTCTTCGAGTAGAAGAAGTTGTGGTGTGCCAGCTGCTCGTAAATTCGATCAGTGCCGAGATGAATCACGAGGCCAGAACAGGCCGGGGCAAACTTCTCCAGCTTATCGGTGAATTTGGGTGGTTCACCCAGCAGCTTTTTGTATGCGGGCAGGACCTCCATGTTTGAAACGACATAGTCTGCCGCAATCTGTTCGCCGTCGGTAAGGGTTACCCCGGTGACGCGGGAGCCATTTTTACCTATGGCTTCAACATCGGCTCCGAGGCGAACTGGGATCTCAAGATCTTCGAGAAGCTTCCCGAGGCCGCGGGCGAGATTATACATGCCACCCTTCACATACCAGAGACCATAGTCGAACTGGATGATCGGCATCAAATTCATGTAACCGGGCGCATCGATTGCTGAAGAGCCGACATATTTGATGAAGTATTCGAAAATGGTGCGGAGGTGTTGGTTGTCGAAACTCTTCTCGATCCGGCTCGACATGGTTTCCCGATGATCCATCTGGAAAAAGAGCTTTCGCGGTCCGTAGTGTCGAAAGAATTCCCAGACGTTGTCCAATCCCTTGTCGAAATAGCCGTTTTCGACCAAGCCATACTGCTCTCGAGCGTAGGCGAGGAACTCTTCGAATTGCGTCCAATGGAGTTCTGAATCGCCGGACAGCTTGTCGAGCTCGGCCCGCATTTTGTCTTTTTCCTCAAAAAGATCGAGAGTGAGGCCATCTTCGAAAAAGTTGCGCCAGTGGGGTGTGACCGACTCGAGTTCGACGTAGTCTGACATCTGCTTCCCGGCTCTGGCGAAGAGCTCCTCGAAAATCTGGGGCAGCGTGAAAATCGAAGGACCGAGATCGAACCCGAAGCCATCGATTTCCAAAAAGTTCAGCTTGCCGCCGATTTTGTCGTTTTTCTCGAGGATTTCGACATCAAAACCCGCTGCTCGCAGCGAGATTGCGGCTGAAAGACCGCCGAGGCCGGCGCCGATTACGACGATGGATTTGTTTCGCGTAGTTGCACGATCGCTCATAGCTTCTTTCGGGAGAGGTCACCTGATGCCAGATTCACTTTTGGTTCAAACGAAATTCATCGATGAACAAAGACAACTACGATCCTCGCAAGGGCTTTGAAGCGCTGCGCCGAGGATTCGAAAATCGAGAGGGGAGGACCCTTGAGGCGAGAGTCGCTCTGCTCGAAGCGCTTGATCGAATTTTGACTAAACGAGAGCAAGACCTCGAATCTGCCCTCCGCCGCGATCTCGGTAAACCGCCGATCGAGAGCTATCTCTCCGAAACCTACTTCGTCCGAAACGAGCTCCGCCTGATCTGCAAGAATCTTGCGAGATGGAGCAAGCCGAAGCGGCGTCGCAGTCCCTTTTTCTTTCAACCAGCGAGTAGTTGGGTGAGCCGCGAGCCATTCGGGGTTTCGTTGGTTGCAGCCCCGTGGAATTATCCTTTCCAGCTTTCAATGAGCCCGGTGATCGGCTCACTCGCGGCGGGTAACAGCGTCATGCTAAAGCCTTCAGAGCTCGCTCCGGCGACTGCCAACTTTCTAGCCGAGGTGGCACACGAGCTGGACTCACCGGAGCGCTTCCAGGTCGTGCTGGGAGGTCCGGAGGTCGGCTCAGCGTGTCTCGAATTGCCTTTCGACCACTTTTTCTACACCGGGTCCGAACGCGTTGGAAGGCTCTATGGCGAAGCAGCGGCACGTCACCTCTCACCCAGTGTGCTTGAATTGGGGGGGAAGTGCCCGGCAATCCTTCATCACGATGCTCCAGTGGCCGAAACGGCAAAGCGAATCGTCCGCCAGAAATTCTTCAACGCAGGGCAGACCTGCATGGCTCCCGACTACGTGGTTGTCCCCGAACAATTGCACGAATCGTTTGTGAACAAACTTACCGATCACCTTCGAGAGTCTTATCCCGATCTCACTGATCTCGGTCGAATCGTGAGTCACGAACACTACACTCGTCTCGAGACCTTGATCGAAGAGGAAGCGAAATCGATCGGTCAAGATGAGCCAGAAGGTTTGCAGCTCGCGCCTCGACTCTTGCCGAATGCGGGCTGGGATATTCCCGCGATGCAGGGGGAAATTTTCGGGCCGATTCTTCCCGTGATTTCCTACACGGACCTTTCAGACACCATCGCTCGGGTGAAATCACACGGATCCCCCCTCGCGCTTTATCTCTTCAGCCGAGACCGAGCGTGGGCGGAGGGAATAGCCGCCGAAGTTCCCTCGGGTGGGATTTGCTTCAACGATGTCATGAAACAGGGGATCAATCTCGATTTGCCCTTTGGCGGCGTCGG
>JBCCBR010000087.1:0-9934 GCA_039033935.1 Verrucomicrobiota bacterium | reverse complement strand
TGCTTATCTAACAGCGCCGTAGGGGAGCCACGCCCCCGGCGTTAATGCGATGCATACCGTTGAGGTTGAGCAGGGCACCGTCAGACGAATTCGTTCGCCCGCCGCCAGAAACGTGATCGAACCGAATCGAGCTCGGTCCATTTGGATCGATAGTGCGTAGAGATCGGCGAGCAGCCGCCACTCGGTCTGTAATTGCTCCAAAGTGATGTCGATCCCCTCTCCTCCGGGATCTGCCTGTCCGCCGTGCTGGACTTCGGAACGGGGAGGTCGCTGCGGTGCCCGCGGGTCGTCCACCTCTACGGCAAAAGCGCGCTGTTCGAATTCGCGAATGCGATCGAGGTGATCATTGAGCCGAGCTTTCGAAGCCGACCCCAGCGGTGATCGCGATCCCGTAAAATGATGATACTGATCCATCACCGCGTCGAGAACGCTGCGATCAAGCCGTTCCTGAGCGGCATCGCCATCTCCGCTGAGCCGCACTTTACCGAAGACCCGCTCAAATAAATCGCGCGGCTTTTCCTGGATCGGAGCGGCTACGGTGCCGTCGGGATTGTAACTATGGACGTAGCGGCCGACTCGGCTGCGCCGGAAAAACGTCCCCGCGACGAGAGTCGGGACTCGACCTTCAGCCGATAGCGCGTCAGGCTCAAACTGTCGTCTCATCAGCTGATCGAGCGAGGCGCCTCCCGCTCGTGCCTCTCCATCCGGCGGAGTCGCCGTGAAGGCTCCCGAAGCACCATCGAAGTGAGCATTCATCCCCGACTGATCGCAACGCACCTGATCGACCCCTTGGAGAATGTGCAATTTGTCCGAAAGCGGCTTGAGCGGTTCGAGCACGCCATCGAAGCCCTCTTTCAAAATCGGCGCCGGAATTCCCAGTCCGAAAAAGACATTAAAAGCACGCGCTGGGACCGAGTTTGCCGCCGCAAATGATGTCGTGGTCATCATTTCCTCAAGGAATGGCAGTCCGACCAGGGTCCCTCCAAGCCCTCGGAGGGCAGTGCGGCGACTGAGAGGTGTCGATTTCATAGATGGAAAAAATACGGATTGAGAATGTTCACTCGGCGACAGCAGTTCGGGTGCGACGTAGCAGATCGCTCATCGCGATGGCGGTGACAACGTCCTGATAGCGGCCTCCGGCCTCGATCGCAGCTTGGTGAGCGGAAAGGACCGCCTCGGCATCGCCCGGGGTGAGCGGACGGCCAACCGCCCATTGTGCAATGCGCCAGGTTAGCGACTGCTGCACCCGCTCGTGTCCGGCGAGCAGATCGAGCAGTTCGCCGGTCGAATCGTAGGCGATTGGTTCGGCGTCACCTGGAATCAAGATTTCCCCGTCCTCCCGAAGTGCGTTGCCATGATGATCGGCCGCGGCCCAGCTGCCCAGCCCATCAAACCGCTCAAAGCCGAAGGCGAGCGGCTCAAATTTCGCATGGCACCCGCCGCAGGCTCGGCTTTCGACTCGCTCCATCGCGATCGCTCGCTGAGTCAGCCCCGGCTCACTGTCCACCGGCGTGGTGTCGACGCAGGGCGGCGGATCTTGAATGATGCCGCGGAGGAGCTCGTTGAGGACAAAGAGCCCCCTCGTCACCATCGACGCCTCGTCCCCACCGATCGTGAGCACTGAGCCCTGGGTCAAAACACCGCCACGACCGGATTCCGCGCTGAGACTGACTCGCTGAAACCGATCTTCGCCAAGCTCTCCCGCATTCTCCAAACCGTAGTGATTGGCGAGCGAGCGATCAACCACCGTGAAGCGCGCATTCAGCAGGTCCGAGAGCGGCCGCTGGTCTTTCCACACGATTTCTCTGAAAAAGGCCCGGGTCTCCGCTTCCATCGCATCGGCGAGCGAGGCATCCCAATTGGGGAAATGGCTCTCACTGGGCTGGAGATTGGCGAGACGATCTAGATGCAGCCAATCCCCGATAAAGCGATCCGATTGCTGCTGCGCCCGCTGATCCTTGAGCATCCGCTCTGTCTCCGCGCGGAGAACTTTCTCTCGACTCAGTTCTCCTTTCGCCGCGAGCTCGAACAGACGCCGATCCGGGGCAGATCCCCACACGAAATAGCTGAGACGAGAGGCCAATTCGAAATTGCTCGCGGGGACAGATCGACCACCGCCACGATGCGACTCGATGCGGTAGAGAAACCGAGGTGCCTGCGCCATTGCCTGGACCAGCGAACGAATCGACTCGTCAAATCCCCCACCCACGGTTGGTATCAGGGTGGTGATTCCCCGGTAGATCGAAACTTCCTCTTTTGTGAGTGGGCCTCGCAGCACGTAGGCGCCGAAGCGCTCGATCATCGGGATCATCTTTTTGTCGGTCAATTGCCGATTCTCCCGAAAAGGTTTCGACAATTCATCCGGATCCACCGCCGCAGCGATCTCGCGAGCGAGCGCCTCGTAGGCTTCGATGTGATCGAGATCGACCGTCAGATTGTAAGCCGTGTTGGAAAAGCCATCCGCCCGCACGTCGGGCGGGATCCGCTCGATCTGGGAATCAGACAATTGGACACCGAAGACATCCCGCACTGTCGCGACATACTCAGCCCGGGTTAAGCGTCGGACCCAGGGTTCGAAGCCCTCATCCGAGCGCGAGTAAATCGCTGGATCAACAAACTCCACCGGCCAGGAAGCCCCACCCTCGATCCAGTTTCGAACCAGCTCTTTTTCCGCTGCTGACAGCGGTGTCCGGTCGTGCGGCATGTCGTCGTATTCGATCGACTCCCAGAACAAGCTCGCCATCGCATCGCCGGGCACGAGGAGTTCATCTTCATAGTGAGAAGCCAGCCTTTTCGAGAGATCCAACTTACCCTTGGCAGTCGATGATTCGTGGCACTCGAGACAGTGGGTCACCAACAGGTTGGCAATCTGAGTCTCGAAGAGTTCTGCATTCTCTGAAAGCAATCTCTCTTCTTTGGGCAGGAAGCCGTCGGAAAAACGGGAAGAAATTTCGTCGGCCGACCAGATTCGGGCCTCCCAGGACCAGCTCGACAGGGTGCCGGTCCAATCGCGAGAGCCACCGATCTCGTTTCCAAAACCGAATGGGTAATCCGTTTCCCAATTGGAGAAGTCTCCTCGAATATCCCTCGAGGCGACTTCGCGCCCATCCAGGTAGAGCTTCAGTTTTCCACCGACCTGACCTGTAGCCACGAGATAGGTCAGTTTCCCCGGCACAACGGAGGATCGTGGCGTCTGCAAACCAGGTGTACCGTTGCGATTTGATCCGGAGGAGCGAAGCCGCACTTCGATCCGATCCTCCTCCTGACCAATCGTCAGATTGCGAGACACAGAACCTTTTGACCAGGTCAGTATCCGAGCAGGGCCTTCCTGCTTTGCGTTGGCTGCGGTAAACCAGACCGCGACTGTAAATTCACCTGTATCACGCGAACGGAGCGCCTCAGATGGCACCTCATCGAGCCACACTCCCTCTCCGGAAAGTTGGAGTTCCTCCGAGCCCAGAGCAGTCGAGCACCACGCGAAGAGCAGCCCTACGATTATCGCTCGATTGGTTTTCATTCGCGGTAATTTTACCTTCCCGAATAAATCGTGTCACGGATGATCTGCAACTCCGGCTACTTGATCGCGCGACTGAGGGATAGCCAGTCGAGGTATTCAGCGGTAAATCTACCTCGCTTCCCGCTCATAAAAGCCGCGCTCTGGCCTTGTTTGCGACCATCCAATCTGCTTCATTCTGCGATGCTCTCGTCATTTCGCGTTAAGGCCCTCACCCTGTTTTTACTGCTTCTGGCTCATCTTGCTGCCACAGCCCCTCTTTTGTCCCAGTCAGACGACGAAGAGCAGACGGAGGAAGAAGCCGTCGCTGCTGCAGAGCTCGCGAAAAAGGAAGCTCTCGCTGACCTTCCCAACCTCGTCCTCATCATCGCCGATGACATGAGCTGGGACGATTCCACGCCCTACGGTCACGATACAATCATGACCCCGAACCTTCAGCGGATGGCAAACGAAGGGATGCGGTTCGACAATGCTTTTTGCACCATCAGTTCCTGCAGCCCCAGCCGCGCATCAATCATCACTGGACGCTATCCGAGCCAGACAGATGCCGAGGAGCTGCACTGGCCGGTTCCGGAGGAGCAGATCACCTTCGTCGAGAAGCTAAAGGAGAAAGGCTACTGGACCGGCGCGGCCGGCAAATGGCACCTCGGCGAAGCAATGAAAGAGCGCTTCGACAAAGTGCGAGAGGTGGACACCTCAGGCTTTCAGCTACCATCGGGCGAGGCAGCCAAAGAGGTAAAATTCAAGGAAACATTGGAAGGCGAAGCCCAGAGCGGTTGCGTTGATTGGGTGCCACTGCTGAAAGATCGACCGGAGGATCAGCCCTTTTTCCTCTGGCTCGCAGCTCTAGATCCGCACCGCCCTTATCACCCAAACATTCTCGAAGACCCTTCTCAGCCCGACGAAATCAGGCTGCCACCCTATCACCCCGACACCCCTTCGGTCCGGGCCGACTACCAGCTCTACTACGACGAGATCACCCGGCTCGACAAGTATGTCGGGCTGGTCCTCGACGAGCTCGAGGCCCAGGGAGTGGCCGACAACACCCTCGTGCTATTCATCAGTGACAACGGACGCCCTTTTCCACGGGACAAGACAACGCTCTACGACAGCGGGATCAAAACTCCCTGGATCGTGCGTTTCCCGAAACAGGTCGAGCCGGGCACGGTCTGCAAGCGCATTGTCTCGACTGTCGATATTGCGGGCACTTTTCTTTCTCTCGCAGAGATCAATATCTGGGGACCAAGCTTTTACAGCCGCGATTTTTCCCCGCTCTTATCCGACCCGACTAAACCCATCCGGGAGTATGTCTTTGCCGAAAAGAACTGGCACGATTTCGAAGATCATGTCCGCATGGTCCGAAACGAACGCTACAAATACATCCGCAACAGCTATCCCGATTTACCGCAGACGCCCTCGGCTGACGCACTGCGCAGCCCCACCTATGTGGAGCTGCTTCGCCTTCGTGAGGAAGGTCAACTCGCACCGCACCAGATGGGCACTTTCGATACACCACGACCAGCTGAGGAATTGTATGATACCGAGCTTGATCCTCATGAACTGGATAATCTGGTCGACGATGAACGCTTCGCCTCGCTCCTCACCGCAATGCGAGCTGCTCTCAAAGACTGGGAAACCCGAACTGAAGACAGCGTCCCGGAACTCCGCACTGCTGATGAATTTGATCGGGTCACCGGGATACCGACCGATGCCCGAGTCAGACCGCGTCTTCCCAAATCAGAAATGGTCGAGGAAGGTCTCGTCGCTCCCTGAGAGATAGAACAAACCTTTCTCGCCCCCGTCTCATCGACATCTGCAAAGATTAACTTTCCTCAACCCTATCGGATTTCTTATCCGCTCTTATCCTCATGTTTCGATACCTCACTCCAGCCATTCTCTTTCCGCTCTCACTCGCCGCAAGCCCTTTCTCGTGGCACGACAGCGAGGGGAAACACCTCGACCTCCACTTTCAGGACAGGCCTCTGATACGGTATGTCTACGAAGCAATCGATCGCAGTTCCGAAGAGCGGCGAGTCGAAACCTATAAGCCATTTGTCCATGTCTTTGACGCGGCAGATACGGGTGAGTTCCTCACGAAAGGTCCCGGCGGAAAATTCACCCACCATCGAGGTATCTATTACGGCTTCAGTCGCTGTTCCTACGTCGACTCCGATGGGGAAAAACACAGCGGTATCGATACCTGGCATTGCAAAGAGCTTGCTGCGCAAATTCATCGGGAATTCACGGCTCAGGAAACAACTGAAGACGGTGCCAGTTTCACTGCTCAGATCGGTTGGATCGATAGCAAGGGAAACATCTTCGCCAAGGAGACCCGCACTCATCACTTTTCGACCGACGGTGACCAGCTCATAGTCGACTTTGAATCCTCACTGGTGCCGACTGGCCAGTCTCTCAAGCTCGACGGCGATCCACAGCATGCTGGCTTTCAATTTCGGGCCCACAACGACGTCCACGATCACACTAAGGATCAGACCTATTACATCCGGCCAGCCAGTGGAGTCGGCAAGCCGGGGCAGACGATCAACTGGAGTAAAGACAACGACACCGAAGCGACTCGCGATGTGCCGTGGAAGGCGATGAGCTTTGTGCTTCGTGATCGACGCCACACCGTCGCCTATCTCGATCATCCCAGGAATCCAAAACCGGCTCGCTACAGTGAGCGGGACTACGGCCGCTTCGGATCGTATTTTGTCGCCGAAGCGACGCCTGAAAGTCCTGTCGCCGTGAAATATCGTCTCGTGATTGCCCCCGATGAAGCGACCGAGGCCAGTATCAGTGACCTCCACGAGACCTTTTTGAAGTCGAATCCTTGATGCCAGCGGCACCCCGTCAGAAACCGCCTGAAGAGCGAAACGACATTACCGAGATCCTGCGCCGCATTCGCAAGATCGAGCTGCGAACGCGCGGCCTCGTCCGGGAAAGTTTCGGCGGCGAGTATCACAGCTGTTTCAAGGGTGAAGGTATTGATTTCGAGGATTTTCGTGAATACCAGCCTGGCGACGAAGTTCGCGCGATCGACTGGAATGTCACCGCACGGATGGGTCAGCCATTCGTGAAGAAATTCACCGAGGAACGCGAGCTGACCGTCTTCGTTTGCGTCGATATCAGCGCCTCAGGCGACTACGGCAGCCATGGGCCGAGCAAACGCGAAGTGATGGCGGAAATTGCCGCTCTACTCGCTTTCAGCGCGATGCAGAATCGAGACAAGGTCGGACTGATCCTGTTCACCGACGACGTCGAGCTCTATCTGCCGCCCAAGAAAGGGACCGCCCATGCCCTCCGCATGATCCGCGAAATCCTCCTCTACCAGCCAAAAGGTCGTGGCACGCGCATTACCTCGCCTGTCAGTGTTCTGCAAAATGCAGTCCGAAAACGCTCTCTCGTTTTCATGCTTTCCGACTATCTATTCGAGGGAGACCTCACGGGTGATCTACGCATTGTCAGTCGCAAACATGATTTCATCGCCCTCCAGGTGACTGATCCGGTCGAGCGCAAACTCCCTGCGGTTGGGAGAGTCACTCTCGAAGATCCCGAAACGGGCCAGCAGGTCGAGGTTAATACTGGTAATGCACGGGTCCGCCTCGCCTACAACGATCAGGCTCGCCGCTGGCAGGAAGAACTCGAGCGAACCTTCACCAAACTATCGATTGACCACCTCACGATCTCGACGGACGAACCCTACTTACCGGCACTGCATGCCTTTTTCCGAAAACGCGAGGGCGCGGAATTTGGGTAGTTGTCGGTTGTCGGTTGTCGGTTGTCGGTTGTCGGTTGTCGAAACTGATCTTTTTTCCGCTTTTTAAGATAGTTACTTTAATTTCGTAAACCCTGTCAGTCTAATGCGGAGCCCGGCGAGACAATCGAGTAGGTCATGCTAATCCTCTCTCAACTACCGGAAGCTGGTCCCGATGAACTCTACGATATCATCGTGGTCGATCCTGTCAGCTATGGCTGGATCTGGTGGCTGTTGGGACTGTTTCTTTTCTTTATCCTACTCGTCGCTCTTGGGATCTGGCTTTTCCTCCGCTTATCCAAAAAGCCACCTTTACCGCCTCGGCATTTCGCTTTGACACGTCTTCGCGAGCTGGAGCAGAGGCGCCAAACCGAGCCAGCCAACCGAGTCGCGCTGGATGTCTCCGAGACGCTCAAAGACTACCTCCACCGCCAGCATCAGGAGAGTGTGCGATTCGAGACCACCGAGGAATACCTCCGGCGCTACAGCGTAGACGAAAGTCCTCTGCCCTCGGCCGCGCGGGTGGCCCTGCTCGATTTCCTGCAGCAAAGCGAGACGGTAAAATTCGGGACGCCCGACGAGCGCGCCGAAGCACCACCCGGCTTGATCGATTCAGCTCTTCGCGTCATCCAGCTCAGCGAGACGGTTTCGGAATCTCCCTCAGCAGCCAAGCGGACTGATCCCTTCGACTGAGGTCACTTTACCTCATTTCCCGAGCAGCACGATGCGGTTGCTGTTCGTCCCCTTTTTATTGTTGGCGACGCCCCAGCAGTTCGCGGTCTTGGTAAATTCCTGAGTGTTGATCACGACGAGCTGCGGAATCAAACCGGCCTGCACCGCTGCTTCGATCACCGACTCCTCTAGCTTGACACTCCCTTTCCGCACCTCGCCGACTTCAAAGGCGATCAGCCCGTCATCCTTGAGGACGCGGCGCAGCTCTTTGAACACGCCGGACATCTTCGCGGCCCAGTCGGCGGCAGATCGGATCTGCCAGAGATTCTCCCGATCAATTTCGATGTTGCTGAACCAAAGCCGGAGCCAATTGTCCTGAGCGTAGTCGACCGTATCGAGAAACGGCGGCGAAGTGACGACCAAGTCAACCGAGTCGTCAGCAATCTCGGGAGTCCGGTCAGCCGACTGAGCGAGCAATAAGGATTCATCCCGCCCGTAGTCTTCTGGAAGGTCTCGACCCAAGAGGTATTTCGACTTTTTCAGCATCAGCGCTCGCGTGTCTCGATAGGGCGGGATCTGATTTCGTTGTTCGTTGATTTTGAGCTGACGATCGGCGGTCACGGCCTGATTCGGCGGCAAGGTGTAGACCGAGAAGAAACCGGAGCTATGGCCCGTCAGCCGATTCAGGGCAATCATTTCAAGCCACGCCAGCACCGGATCACCTTCGTCCCTCGCTTCTGCGAAGACTTGTTTCCAACCTGCTATTTCACGAAGGGTATCGGGATGGTAAAATGCCAGTAGAGTCTCGTCGATCTCCGGAGCTTCTGGAAGAACCACTTCCTCGATCGCCCGCTCAACTGCATCCTGCCGAGGCGGCTTGAGGCGCGGAGCAATCAGCCGCCGGCACAGCGGATTGGAATCGTTCCCAATCGCGCGACATCCTCCAAGCTGAGCCTCAATCAGGGTCGTGCCTCGACCCATAAACGGGTCGTAGACCGTCGCTCCCGTTTCACAGAATCGATTGATGAAAAAGGCCGGCAACTGCGGCTTGTAACAGGCCCGGTAGGAAATCTCGTGGATGCGATGCCCCGATCGCTGCCCGGACGTCCAGAATTCGTTTTCGAAAACCGGAAACTCAACCCCAGCCTGTCGCACCAGCTTCGTACGGGTGAGTTCACCAAATTCGCAGAAGGTCTGCAGATCGGCCTCAAAGTCGGAGATCGTGAGTGGGCCGCAATTTTTTGAGCGAGTAGGCAAAAACAGTTGACACAACAGGGTTAGGTCAAACACTCAACCCTGTTAGGTCTCTGATTCAACCCTGTTTGATCGCAAATCCTGAGATCGCAAAAAAGGGTTCCGCCCGCCTCAAGCAAACGCGCGGATGAAGCCAGCCTCGAGAGCGAGACCTTCGAGAACCGTGGTATTGAGGTCAGAGCGTAGCTTTTCCACGGCATCAATCCGCCGCCCGAGTTCATCAATTGATTTTGATTGAGCGAGGCGCTCAGTCCCTTCCGAGAAATCGGGCAGATCGAGAAATGAGGATCCTGACTTTTGCCGCATCGCATCGCCATACCAGGCGACCAGGTATTCGATCAGTCGGTTGCGTTCGCGAAGGTATTCGGACTGGGTCAGGGCCTCGTAGTAGTCTTCCCGCTGCTTGAGGTAGTCGCCTTCCGTCGCGTTCCGATAAATTTCAGACTCAGCCTTGAGGTCAGCTTTGTGTCGGGCCGCGATGGCAGCTTTCTCATCTTTCAAAATAGCTGAAAATGCCGACATCAAACCAAGAGCGCCACTGATGCCCTCCCTTCCTTCGAGAGCGTGTTCACTCAACTTGCTGAGCAGATCCTGCGCGGCTTCGCTGACTGGCATGGCACCATTTTCACCGGCGAGATCGAGTCTGATGCAGCGAGAGAGAATGGTATCGAGAAGCTGTTCGGGGCGCTCGGAGATCAAAATCAAACGGCTTGCGCGCGGGGGTTCTTCCAGCGTTTTGA
>JBCCBR010000086.1:0-9935 GCA_039033935.1 Verrucomicrobiota bacterium | reverse complement strand
GGCCTCGTCGAATTCGACCGAGTTGATGCCTCCAATCTTCAACGCCAGATTCTATACGGAGAGTCTGATCTCGACCGCCCCAAGATTGAAGCAGCGGTGGAGAGACTCCGAGAGATCAACCCCCACATCGAGCTCGTCCCATTTGAAACTCCCCTGACGGCTGAGAATGCCTTCGAAATCGCCGAGGGCTTCGATCTCATCATCGACGGCACGGATAATTTTCCGACTCGCTACCTTTCCAATGATCTCGCGGTGCTGACTCGCAAACCCAACGTCTACGGTTCGATTTATCGCTTCGAAGGCCAGGTTTCGGTATTCGCCCCGCATCTCGGCGGACCTTGTTATCGCTGCCTTTTTCCAAGTCCGCCGGATCCTGGATCAGTCCCAAGCTGCGCCGAGGGTGGGGTGCTCGGCGTGCTACCAGGAATTGTAGGATCAATGCAGGCAAATGAGGCGATCAAACTCATCCTCGGAATCGGGGAGCCATTGATCAGTCGACTCGTTCATTTCGATGCCTTGCGATTCCGCTTCCGTGAAATCAAGCTGCGGCGCGATCCTGACTGTGTCATTTGTGGCGAAAACCCAAGTCTGACCGAACTGTCCGATGTTAGCTTTGAATGCATGAGCGATTCCACCTCTCCCGATAGCGGCCTCGTTGAAATAGATGTGCACCAATTGAAGACGCGCCTCAGCGACGGCAGCGAATTCACCCTCATCGATGTGCGCGAACCGGCTGAAATCGAGATCTGCCGTCTTCCTCAGAGTATGTTGATCCCCCTTGGCGAGCTCGGAGCAAAACTTGGAGATTTGGATCATGAGGCCGAATACATCATTCACTGCAAATCTGGTGGCCGCAGCCTCCAGGCCCTAAAACTGATGGACTCGGCCGGTTTCAAAAACGTCTCGCACGTTGCCGGTGGGATCAACGCCTGGTCGCGCGAGATTGACCCGAATGTCGCGCTTTACTGAATTCCAACTCGAAACGATGTCACACCCGCTATCTGTCTCCGAAGCCACTCTCCGAGCGCTGCGCTGTCCTGAGACAGGACAGCCACTTTCGATCGCTTCCAAGGAAGAGCATGCTCACTTCTTTGGGGAAGACAAGACGGTCGAGCAGTCTCTGATCACGGACGACAAAGCGATCGCCTACCCGATTCGGGACGGGTTCCCTCACCTCGTCAGCTCCGAGAAAGTCGTCCGCTAAGTCGCCATCCGCTGAAAAGCAAAATGAGCAGGCCTCTCGACCTGCTCACTCATGATGCTTGGTGTTGTATAGCAATGCTCAGCTTTACTTGTGGGAGTAGTGAAATACCCAGGTGTAACCGCTTGTGGTGCTGAGGGTGATCTTGGTGCTGCAGTGGGAGACGGGACCGCAGACGCTATACCAGCATCCGTCGATTTTGACGCTTCCCTCATACCAGTTGCCGGTCTTGACTCCTTTGAAGAAGATCGGCGCAGCTCCGGTCGGGAGATAAAACTCACGCTGCGAACCGTAGGCGACGAGGCCGTAGGTGTTTCCGTCGCTGCAGGTCCAGTAAGACGAATAGTGATCCCCGCCGCTGGCTTGGGTGTGAGAAACGCCGACGAAACTGAAGGCAGTGAGGGCGAGAACGAGGATGAGTTTGGTGAGAGATTTCATGGAGACTGATTCGTTTGGTGAGATTGAGTTGTTCTGGGTATGCAGGTCCGACGCGAAGAGCAGGACAGCTATGCAGAGAAATGTTTGCGATCCTCGCTTTTCCCATTTTTGGCCGAAAGCCGCGTTGTCATCGCAAGGCGGTCTCTGGTAAGTTCGAGACAGATGAATCGCCGATTTCCCCTTTTGTTCTGGCTCAGCTGTCTCTTCGCCTTCGCCGCTGCGATCCAAGCGCAGGAAACTCCTTCGACGGCGAGTGACGAGAGTGAGTCTGAGGAACAGGAAACTTTGGAAGATCTCCTCGAAAACACGGTCTCCACAGACGGACTTTTCGCATTTCACCAGGATCAGGAAGACGGGACGCTTTATCTCGAAATCAGCGCCGATCAGATCGGGCCGGAGTTCATCCACTTTTCCCACACCCTCGATGGAGTGACCTCGGTCGGCTTGTTTCGCGGGCAATTTTCTTCTGAGCGGATCTTTACGATCCGGCGTCATTTCGATCGGATCGAATTCGTCGCGCCGAACACATCATTTTTCTTCGATCCGGAGAGCGCCCTGAGCCGCGCTTCCTCGGCCAATATTTCGGATGCCGTGATCGCCTCGGTCGAAATCGTTTCCGAGGATGAAGAGACCGGCCGCATCCTCATTAAAGCCGACGAACTGTTCCTCGACGAATCCTTTCGCCAGATTCGGAGAAGCCCGCGAGACGATGATGATGATAGCAAGCGCTTCCGCCTCGGCGACTTGTCAGACGATCGGACGCGGTTCCTCGCACACAAGAGCTTCGCCGACAATTCCCTGGTTCGAGTCCAGTATGTCTTCGCCGATGACCGACCCAAGAAGCGCGCTGACGAGGACGTGGCCGACTCGCGTTACGTCACGATCGAAGTGCAGCACACGTTCATCGCGGTTCCCCAGAACGACTATGTGCCACGTTTTGCCGATGCTCGGGTCGGTTACTTTTCGAGCTTGGTGACCGACCTCACTTCGAAGTCATCGGCACCCTACCGCGACCTGATCCATCGCTGGCATTTGGTCAAGGCCGACCCCGACGCCCCTATCTCGGACCCGGTCGAGCCGCTTACCTGGTGGATTGAAAACACGACTCCGGTCGAATTACGCGACACCGTTCGAGACGGGGTGCTGGCCTGGAATCTAGCATTCGAATCGGCTGGAATTTCCAATGCTCTCGCCGTCGAAATCCAGCCGGACGATGCCGATTGGGATGCCGATGACGTCAATTACCACGTGCTGCGCTGGACCTCATCTCCCAACCCGCCCTTCGGTGGCTACGGACCCAGCTTCGTCAATCCTCGGACCGGTCAGATCCTCGGGGCTGACATCATGTTGGAATACATCTTCATGACGAATCGCGTCCGTCTCCGGGATCTGCTCGAGATCGAGCCAGCTGCATCACCCTTACCCGAGTTTTTCCACTCGGGACGTGGCGCCTGCCGATGCCAGTTTGGCCATTACCTTCATCAGAATCGACTCGCCGCCTCGACGATTCTTCGCTTCAGGTCGCCTCGCGAAGCAAGCCTGCGCGGTGGCCCGCTGGAAATGGATGACCTGCTCACTCAGGCGCTGACAGATCTGGTCCTCCACGAAATAGGCCACACGCTGGGACTGACTCACAATTTTCGGTCGAGTAACCTCTATGATCGCGAAGAGATTCACAATACCGAGCTGACTTCAAAGACAGGAATCATCAGCTCGGTGATGGACTACGCGCCGGCCAATATCTCAATTGATCGCGAAAGGCAGGGCCAATACTTTTCGACGGTGCCAGGTCCCTATGATCACTGGGCGATTCGATATGGATACGGGGCTGAAGAGCAGCTCCCCGCTGTCCTCGCCGCATCGACTCTCCCTGAGCATGCCTACGGTAACGACGCGGATGATATGCGGAGGCCGGGGCGCGGCATCGATCCAGAGATCATGATCAACGATCTCACCTCAGAGCCGATCGCCTACGCGCGAGACCAGATCCAGTTTGCCCGTGAGACACTCGTCGCTCTACCCGACTCTTATCCAGTCGCGGGTGAGAGCTACCACGAAATGACCACAGCGGTGACCACTCTCTTGCGGTATCACCAGCGGGCGGCTGAGACAATTTCCCGATACATTGGGGGCGTCAAAGTCGACCGATCGCTGCATGCCCAGCCCGGCAGCGCGTCGGAGCCGTTGATCCCAGTATCGGGGGAACGCCAGCGAGAAGCGATGGCAGCACTCGATGCAGAGGTCTTCGGAGCGGGAGCCTTCGCATTCGATGCCGAGCTGATCGCGAAATTGCAGCTTCAGGCTCGAGGCTTCGAATTTTTTGACCTCGACAACAACGAAGATCCAAAAATTCACGCACGGGTCCTCGCCATTCAGAAGGGAATTCTTGACCAGCTGCTTCATCCTAACACTTTAACCCGGGTGCTCGACTCGGCCCTCTATGGGAATGACTACCAACTCGAGGAAATGATGACAGATCTTCACGAAAGCATTCTCGCCCATGAGCCGAAGGAGCCGGTCTCGCCTTTTCGCGAAGCGCTCCAGATCGAATACGTGAATCGTCTCGTCTCGATCAGCGGACTTCAGGGCAGCTCAGAGTATCCGGTCCCGGTTCAGAGTCAGGCGATTCATTTGCTCGAAGAAGTGGACCTCGCTAATCGTCGCCCGATTCGACACGTCAGTCATCTGCGGCGACTGATCGAAAAAGCGCTCAATGATGATTAGTTGGAGGAGTCACCTCATTGCTTTTCTGCTCGCTGGGCTCTTCGCCCAGGACTGCGTGTCTGAGGAAGCACTGCCAGAAAACGCCGTTCCGTATGGAGAAGACCCCGCTCAGCGATTCGAGCTTTGGGTCCCGGAGGAAGCGACCCTGCAGTCGCGCGCGCCGGTGCTGATCTACTTCCCGAGCAGTCAACTCATCTTCAAAGAGCCACATCGGTTTGATCCCGATCCATTCCTGAAGTCAGGTATTGCCGTCGTCGTCGCCAGTTATCGGAAAGTGAAGGTCAGCCAGATCACTTCCCCGATACCGCTCAATGATGGAGTCCGAATCCTTGAAAAACTTCAAGCCGAGTCGGAGACGCAACCAATCGACCCGGGTCGCATCGGGGTGATCGGCCATGAGGCGGGTGGGATCGTGGCTCTCTGGCTTGCCTATCAGCGGAATCCTGAAAAGCCCAGCCCACCCGTATCGGTCGCTGTCGCGATTGATACACCGACACGACTCGATCCGAGCTGGATGGCTAAGGAAATCGGGGGGCGCCTCACCGTTTCGGCAGGCACGCGCCTGCTCTTTCGCCTGTCGATCGCAGAGGCAGGCAAGGAGCCGATCAAAAGCCGTCTCGAGTCGATCTCTCCCTGGCATCTTGCCGACTAAACCGCACCTCCGACCTTCCTGATCTACACACCGTAATACAAACGACCGCTCTCCTCTGCCGCCCTTCCGAGAGAAGTCACAGAGCACCAACACTTCGGGGAGACGCTTGCAGAAAAACTAGGCGATCTCGAAGTCGAGCGCGAGCTGGCAATCGGAGGTGGAGCGGCAACCGGGCAAGCGCTTCTCGACTTTCTCAAAACCCACTTCTCAATGATCGACTGAACCCTGGCCCGCGAGAGGTGCAGTCGATCGCGATCCTCTCAAAAAATCAGCCACCGCCCAATTATCTGGACTGATAGCTGCTCCTTCGATGTTCCAATTTCTGCCGCATAACCCGATCACCGCTTCGTCAACCATGGGAACCTTACCGCTTAACATGGACCTTCCAAACCAACTACTCGGTCGCCTCGCCAGTCTTGGAATCTCACTTTTCTTCTCGACTCAATTTGCTCTCGCGACCCCGGCAGCGACTCACAACTCAATCGATGAAGCCGCCGCAGAGTTTAACGACTTTTGGAATGACTCCGACTTTGACATCATTTACGAGGCCGCCCACCCCAAGCTGCAGGAGGTGATTGGTCGGGATGACTTTGTTGCCACTCTCTCACGCCAGCGCGAGCTTTTCGGCCGGGTCATCAAAGTCACTGACACGGGCTACGCTGAGGCAGCACTGGATGGCCTGCCCGTCAGTGAGATCAAAATGGACATCACCTTCGGACTCCGTCGCGGCGTCGTGATCCTCCAGTTCATCCCCGAGCAGAGCCATTTCTCGCTCCTTTTCTGGAAACTGGATCCCGTTGAGACAACTACCCCAGATTCGACACAGCCTCGCCAGTCTTTCCTCCCCGATGATCCGGCAGACACACCACCCCCGTCGTCTCCTTCGGGCACCTCCCTCTCTGAAAACGATCTCGCCGTCGTCACCGCAGCCGCGGACGAGTTTTCCAAGCTGTATAACTACGGGCGGGTCTCGGACATCTATGCCAGCACTCACCCCATCGTCCAGCAAGAGCTCACCGCCGGTGAATTCGGAAACACCCTTTTCCAGGTGCGCCAGTCGACCGGGATCAACAAGTCTCGCACAATCAGCGACTCATCGACATCGGTCGATCGCGATCTTCCCATCGCCATACTCGTTTTTGATTCGGTTTTTGAAGAAGCGAGCGGGCAGGAAACCTTTCGCTTTGCAGTCGAAGGCGGACAGCCTCAACTGATCGAGTGGCGATTCGATCCGGCCGAGTAAGGCACGCGTGAGCCCGGACTCGCTTCACCACTGCTCTTTTTCCCGGCTTTCGTCATCGACGCTATCGGAGTAGCGGTAGTGTTGGCAGGGAATCAGGGTGACTTTTTCGAGCGTGTCTCCGTTGAGATAACTCATGAAAGCGGCGACCGTTCCGACCGCCATTTTTCGAGGAAACTGCTGCGGAGTATCGAAGAGCTTCTTTTCAAAAACCGCCTGCTTTCCTGCGGGAGACGCATCGAAGGCGACCACTGGAATTGCTTCACTTTTCCCCGCTCTCACAATCGCAGCGTGAGCCCCGAGACCAGAGGGATCGTTGATCGCAAAGACCCCGTCGAGATCTGGATGCGCCTGGAGGATATCGGTCATCACGGCGTAGCCTCCATCGCGGCTGCCCTTGCCGGATAGCTCGGTCACGATCTCGATCGGGCTTCCCGCATCTTTGAGCGCTTTCTTGAATCCCTCAACTCGCAGGATGCAGGAGCTCACCTCCGGCAAAGCCAGAATCGCGACCTGACCTTGGTTCTCCATCACCTCGATCATGCTTTTCCCAGCGAGGACTCCCCCCTGAAAATTGTCTGATCCGATGTGAGCCTCGACCAGCGGCTTGGCAGTCTCATCACTGACCTGAACATCGAAGGAGAACACCGGAATTCCCGCTTCGTAAGCTCGGATCACGCCCTGACCTGCGGCCTGAGAATCGACCGGATTCAAAAAGATTGCGTCATACCCCTGAGCGACAAAGTCGCCCAGCTGGCTGTTCTGGAGACCTGGGTCATTGGCACCATCGAGTGCGGTCAACTCATAGCCATGCCGCGCCGCCTCTTCGGTCATGACATTGGCGATCAGCTTGAAGTAGGGATTGGTCAGATCCATACATGTCATCCCGATTCGACCTTCTATCTCAGACGGTTTTTCAGTGCAGCCTGTAGTGATCAGAGCAACGACAGCGAGGCAGAGTGGGAGAAAGCACTTCATCTGCCCGTTTTAGGCGGAGCGGCGGCGAGAGGCAATCACGATTTTTTCCGAAGCCGTCGGAAAGCGTCCCACTGATCGCGACGACACTGATCCACCAGCACTGCCCCGAGAATGACAGCCCCGAGCACGATCTGCTGAGTGTAGCTGTCGAAACCGACTAGATTCATCCCGTTTTGGATCACCGCGATAATGAAAGCGCCGATCAACGTTCCGAGAATCCGACCGCTCCCGCCGCTCAGGCTGGTGCCTCCGACGACAACCGCGGCTATCACCTGAAGCTCAAACATCAGTCCGAGATTGGGCGCTCCACTCGCAATCTGGGAGGCCTGAATGCAACCCCCGAATCCGGCAGCGAGCCCAGAGACGGTGTAGACCAGAATCAAGATGAACCGAACTGGGACTCCCGAGAGACGAGCCGCCTCCTCATTGCCACCAACGGCATAAATATAACGCCCCCACTTGGTCCGCTCCATAAAGATCCAGGCGATTGAATAGAGCAGGACTAACAGAATCACTGTATTGGGAATCCCCAGAGTTCTCCCATGCCCCAGCCAAGTCAGGGCTTCGGGCACCTGATAAATCGAGAACCCTCCCGTGAATTTAAATGCCGCTCCACGCGCGACCATCATCACGGCGAGAGTGACAATAAATGGCGCTACCCGAAACCAGGCGACCAGGCCACCACTGAGAGCTCCGACACCGCCGCAGAGCAGAGTCGCCAAGAGAAAACCCAGCACGACAACGGCCGCAGAAGCTTCGAGCCCACCGAGCCACTTCATGAGGGTCGTTGCCACCACCGCAGAAAGGGCGATCAGGCTTCCGACTGATAAATCGATACCGCCGGTGAGGATCACCAGAGTCATCCCAATCGCAATCACCGCGATGACAACGATCCGATCGACTACTGCAATGAGATTGCCCGGAGTCAGGAAATCGGGCCACGTCCGAGCAGTAGCAGAGTAGACTTTTCCGGGATTTGCCGCTGCGAAATCGTCGGCTGGCCCCCACTTCGCAGTGTCGTCACTCACAACCAGAGCGCCGAGCTGGCTCCCCGCGGCCCGAATCTTGTCGAACTCAAGCTTGAGGTCTCGCGGTGATCCGATCACGACGATGACACTTTTGCCTTTCTCCTCAAAAAGCTCCCCGACCTGTTCCGCGAAATCGCCTGACTCCTTGCGCGCGGCACCAGCCACGATGATATCATCGGTTGGCTCAACCTCACCCCAGACTCGCTCGACCAGCGCCTCGGCAGCGCTTTCACCAGTGGCACTCTCCGACTGGATCGTCAGCGAGCTGAAGAGGAGGCAAAGGCCTAACAAGACCAGAAGCACGCCGTATTGAGCGAATAGGGACTTCATCAATGTGGGGGTTCGGTTTCCTCGGAACGATCAACCGCGAGCGCAAGGATTGACTCGGGTGTTGCCAGCGAAGGATCCTCGATCTGACCACAGATTCGGCCCTCGTGCATCACCAGGATTCGATCGCTGATCGCGAGAATTTCGGGCAATTCGCTGCTCACCATCACCACCGCCTTCCCCCTTGCCGCCAACTCGTAAATCCACTGATAAATCTCATACTTGGCTCCCACGTCAATCCCCCGGGTTGGTTCATCGATTAGAAAGATATCGGCATCGACGGCCAGCCATTTCGCAAACACCAGCTTCTGTTGATTGCCTCCCGAAAGCTGCCCCGCGAGCTGACTCGGCCCCGTCGCTCGCAAATCCACTTCTTTAGCCAGCTGGCGATAGCTCGTGTGCTCCTGCTCACGCATCAACCAGCCTGCCCGGCTCAATCGATCGAGACTGGGCAGACCGAAATTTTCGAGAAGGGAATGGTCCAAGATCAATCCCTCGCTTTTCCGATCTTCAGTAAGCAGACAGACGCCCCGAGCGATCGCACGGCGTGGATCGCCAGACTCCAGCAGCGTGCCGTCAATTTCGATTCGGCCTGCGTCGTAATGATCAATTCCGGCGATTAACCGCAATGTCTCCGTCCGACCCGACCCAACCAGGCCGGCGATTCCGAGCACATCACCAGCCCGAACCGAAAAGCTGACGTCTTTGACCAGATCAGCTCGACTCAGCCCACTGACCCGCAGCCGCACCTCACCTGGATCAGGCTCGCGACGCGCCGGAAACTCCTGGTCCATCGTTCTGCCGACCATTTTCTCAATCAAATGTCGCCGCTCGACCTCCTCCATTTCCCCCCGGTCAACGACTTCACCATCCCGCAGCACGACATAGCGATCCGCGACTCGCTCAATCTCGGCGAGCTTATGTGTCACCAGCAGGACCCCGATGCCTCGCTCTCTCAGCTCATCGATCAGCTCTAGCATGCGATCGACTTCCCGCTCGGTGAGAACGGCGGTCGGTTCATCCATCACCATCACCTTCGAATCAAATGATAGTGCCCTCGCTATCTCAACCGCCTGCTGTTGGGCAATCGAAAGATCCCGACACCGTGCCTCAGGATCAATCTTGACCCCAACCTGGCTGAGCCAATGCTCCGCTTCCCTCCGCTCAGTCGAGCGATCCACAAAGCCGAGACGACCGCGCTCTCGTCCCAGAAACAAGTTCTCTCGAACCGAGAGATCGGGGACCATGTTAAATTCCTGATAGATAACCAAAAAATGAAAGAACCTATAGGTCTTTTGGGATCCTGAAGGCCGGCCCTACTCCTGCGAACCGCATCCGATAGGGCAG
>JBCCBR010000085.1:0-9956 GCA_039033935.1 Verrucomicrobiota bacterium | reverse complement strand
TCGTCGACCTCGCTGAAGTTTACCTCGAAATCATCCGGACCCGCTCCCAGGTCACCCTCGCGGAGAGCAATGTCCGCAATCATCAGCGGATGCGCGACCTGCTCAAGGAGCGCGCCAACGCCGGCGGAAGCCGCGCCGACGTGTCTCTCGTTCAGGGTCGTCTCGGCCTCGCGGTGAGCCAGCTCGCGACTCAAAAACTCGCCTATCAGACCGCCGAGGCCCGCTTCGAGCGCCTCGTCGGGCGCAAACCAGCGACCATGATCAACCCAGGTATCCCTCGCATCTCGGGGTCGCAGGCATCGATCGATCTTTCCAACAACTTTAACTACCTCGCTGCTGCTGAGGCGCTCGAAGGCGCTGAACATCGCGCCAACGCGATGAAAGGTCTCTACGGTCCCCGCATCTACATTGAAGGTCGCGGAACAGCCGGGATCGATACCATCGGGATCCGGGGCGACGACAACGAAGTCAGCGCCCAGCTCACCGGCACCTGGGATCTCTACCGAGGCGGCTACAACCGCTCGATGAACTACCGCGAGCATTTCCAGGTCGGAAAATTTGAGGAGCTGAAGCGGGCCGCTGATCTCGAGCGTCGCTACGAGCTCGATCTCATCTGGCAGGAGCGTGCTGGATCGCAGGCCACCATCACCGCGCTGCGCAAGTATGCCGACGAACTCTCGCAGGTGACCGGCGACTACGAAGACCAATTCAAAGTCGGGCGCCAGGAACTGATGAACATCCTCGACGTGCAGTCGGAAGCCTACACCGCGAGGTCGCGCCTGCTCGATGCCGAGTTCGACTACAACACCAGCGCCTACCGCGTGCTCGGAGTGCAAGGGCTCGCGACCTACACCATCCTCGGCCCAGACGGCTGCAGCCGTGCCTTCAGCAAAAATCCGAAGGAGCCTCTGCTCGCTTCGACGGAGGGCGAAACAGTTGAGCCTGACAATCGTGTCCCAGTGACGCAGGCTGATCTGATGACCGGCCGCTTCGACACCGATGGTCCGGCTGCCGAATACGAGGATCTCTCGCAGCGCTATTACGAAGAGCGAGCTCAGCTCCCGATCCAGCCGGAAGAGGATGCGCGGCCACGCGGTCGCTTTTTCCGTGCTCTGCAGCGCAACGACGAAGAGCACAAGCCCGGAAGCGGGCGGCGTGGGGCTCTCTTCAAGTGAGTCACCTTGGCTCTGAGCCCGGACTTGTCTCCTCGAGGGATTCCGGATACTGCTCCATCTGCCAATGTGGGAATTAGCTCCACTATGCCAGCGGGAGATCACCCATCAGCAAATCCAGCGCTATTCCTCTCGTCCGCCGACGGCGTTTTTCCAACGATAGGTGACTGTGACTTCGCCGGGGCCCGTGATCGGCAACAACAACTCGCGTCTCGTCTCGTTTCCAACCGCTTGCTTGGCGACATCATAAACTGCCGCCTCACGAATGATCGGTTCCCCACCGTGAATCTGAACCAGCATGCCTGACCCCAGTCCAAGCCAATCGGGCTCGAGCTCTCGGTAGGTTCCTCGTGAGCCAAGAAGGAGGTGAGTCCCCTCTTCCGCCTCTCCAGAAAAGCTGATGACACGCTCAATTGCCTCGATTCCTTCAATCATCTTTGGTTCAAAGGTGTCACTGACTTCGAGGTCATGGAATCGATAGCGAAACGTCGGAAAGCGTCTCGCATCGACGCGATACCCCACAAAGTGATAGCCAGGGTGCGGCACCCCGATCGTGATCATCTTTTCCATCTCCGCGATCGGTTTGTCCCGCTCGTAGGGGATGGTTTTTTTCGAGTGCGAAATCCATGGCTGGTCAGGGCTTTCCAGTTTCTGCAGGGCCAGGTCATCAGCCACCGTGACTCGATCAAAACCCGCTACCTCAGAGCTGGCTCCCCTCCCATTCCAATGACGCGCGACATTGATGAAACCTCCTCGCCAAATCAGGTTCAGATTCATCGTGTCGGCATTCCAAGATAAATTGACGTTCCCTGGATAGCCCACCGCGATTGAGCGCGGCTCGGTCGCACTGAAGAAGGTGCGATGGACGATCGCTTCGCCGGGGTTTTCCGGCGAGAGCAGGATCGGCTCGGGCGGCGCCTCAGTTTTGGCTTTTTGGGCACGAACATCTGCCGAGAAGACAAGATCAGGCTGATCTTTCAAACTTGCGATGAGGGAGAGCCCTTGCTGCCCTCCTCCATCGAAATAGGTCAGACGCAGTGAGTGGAGGCCAGGCTCCAGTTTTTCCTTGGCTTTCTTCACCGAGAAACCGTGGATCCCATCGTGGTTAATCACGAGTTCTCCGTCGATTGAAAGCCTCGCCCCGTCATCCGAGCCGAGTGCGAACTCCCAGTTTCCTCCTTTTTCGAGCTCGAACTGCCCCTCCCAGACAACTGCAGTCTGGTCTTCCTGTGCGATGATCGGCTCGATATCGACGAGCTCGGCATCTCCGCTCGCAAACGGTTTCAGTTTGCTGAAATCGGGCAGTTTTTTGAAATCCCCCTGATAGGAAGTCCAACTCAGTTCACTGAAAGGGGTCGTCGGCACCTCTACCAAAAGCTTCCCCCGCATCAGCAGAGCGTGGCCCGGCACCGTGCAGAGGAAAGGGTAGCTCCCGGTAGCGGTCGGTGCTTCGAAGTAGATCACCTCTTTTTCCTTTACCCCGACAAGACCAGATTTCGCGAGGACTCGGGGATCGTCTGGTATCCACGCTTTCTCCATGCCCAAGGCACCCAGTCCGAAAGCCAGCTCGGAAAACTTAACGCCATCTGGATCTTCTTCGTCCCGATTCAGAAGGACCCAGTTGTGAGCAAGATCGTCGGGGTTTTCGAAGTTCAGCTGAATCCGCTGACCTGGCTCAACTCGGAGTTCTTCAAGATCATACCGCATCATCCCCGGGCGAGTCTTGATCGCTATTTCGCGATCGGGCTTGCTCGACCACGGAGGAGGCTCTGCTTGCAGCAGCAGGGGCAGAGCGAGCAAAAGTAGGGAATACTTAAAAGGCGAAGGTATCATCACATGCCGATTGAACGGGCCTGAGAGCTTTTCGGTGATTTGTTGAAAAGGCAACTGGCGAGAGTGAGGTGATCTTGGGAATCAATTCCTCGATTCGCCTGCCCGAAACAGGCCCTGCTGGGTCGTGATGTAGAGACTGCTCTCGCTATCATCGAAGGCGCAGTTGGTGACCCGCTCCCCTCGCAGCAGGATCTGTCCGATCTCCTTGCCGTCGGAATCATAAATCCAGATCCCATCGAGGCAGCAGACGAAGAGATTTCCGTCCGTATCGACCGCCATCCCATCTGCTCCGTGCTCGGTCCCCTCGGTCACAATTTTGGCGAAAAGTCCCCGTTCACCAGGATCACCTGACGGATCGATAGCGACCGCGTAGACTTCCCGGGCTTTGTATTCTGTGATAAAGAGGGTCTTCTCGTCTCGCGAAAGGATTACCCCGTTGATACCGCCCAGATCAGTCAGCCAAGGCTCGACCGAATCATCGTTTGCGATTCGGTAAACCGTTCGGTGTCGCGGCATGGTAAAAAAAGCGCTGCCGTCTCGAGCGACAACAATATCGTTCGGGCCACCTCTCCCTGGGTCAGGATTCTGCCAAAGAGTAGCGATGCGATGGTCCTCTTCGAGCCGTGACACCCGGCTCCCTTGCATCTCGCACATCAAGAGCCGGCCTCTTTGATCCAGGGCAAGCCCATTACTTCCTCCCGAGTCAGTCCTGATCGCCTTTAGCTTCCCCGTTTCGGGCCAATATTCGTGCACTATTCCTGCAAAAATTTCGGTGAAGAAAAGCGTGCCGCGGTCTGACCAGACCGGTCCTTCCGCTGTTTTGAGATCACTTATCAACGGGTAAACCTCCCATTCTGCATACCTCGAGATCGGTTCTTCGCCCTTTGCGACTGGAACAACTGAATGACTGAGGGGCGTGACCAAAAACATGATGACCCACTGCCACCAAGGCCCGCCTCTCATCGCAATCCAGCCCAAGCTCGATTGGTAAAAACTCATTTTCATCATGCAAAAGTGACGAGAAACAGCCGACGGGCTGACTTTCGCAGCATAGCATAAATCTCGATCGGTTTAGGGCTGATGCGTCGCGGCACGCGTTTACAGGAAAGAGCGCCTCAGGATCGATACGAAAAGAATCGTGCGGGCCAGAATCCTTCCGATATGATGAGCCCATGAACTCACTGAAAGCTCTCTTCTTTATCTGTGTCCTGCTCTCCGGTGGTTTTTCCTCGGCCACTGATGAAGCCGAGACCAAAGAGCACCTCGCTACCCCGAGCGGCCAGAGCGTGGTCTTTTTTCATCCCGACGGGACGGGTCTGGCTGGTTGGAATATCTCGCGAATCCTCGACAACGGTCCCGATGGCCTCAGCCATTGGGATCTCGTCCCCAAACTCGCTATCTACCGAAGCCACATGCGCGATCACCTAAACGCCTCTTCGCACGGAGGCGGTACGACTCACGCCTATGGAGTGAAAGTTGCGCGCGACTCCTACGGTCAGGACGGCAAAAAGGAAATCCGGTCAGCCTCAGGCTACCCTGGCAGCATTATGATGGAAGCGCGCGACGCCGGAATTCGCATTGGGATCGTTAACAGTGGACATCTCGCCGAGCCCGGAACCGGCTGCATGCTCGCGAGCGTTGACAAGCGCTCAGACGTTCTCGCGATCGCCGAGCAGCTCTCTTCGAGCGGAGCTGATCTCATCTTCGGCGGTGGCGAAATCTTCTTTTTACCAACCGGGACTACCGGAGTCCACGGACAGGAAGGAATTCGAGAAGATGGGATCAATCTGATCGAAAAGATGGAGGAGTCAGGCTACACCGTGATCTATCATCCGGGAGATCTCGCCAAGCTGAGCGGCGACACCACGAAGATTCTAGGGCTCTTTGCTGCGGTCGACACCTACAACGACCGAACTGAGGAGGAACTCTCCGAAGCCGGACTTCCCTTCTACGATCCTGACGCACCGACAATCGGCCAGATGACTGATGCTGCACTGAAATGGTTTCGCTCCTCTGAGGAGCCCTTCTTCCTGATGGTTGAAGAAGAGGGAAACGACAATTTTTCCAACAAGCTGAACGCGCCGGGAGCGATGGAAGCCTACCGCAGGGCCGATCAAGCAATCGGCCTAATCCGCAAGCACGTCGCACATGAAGAGGACCTCACCCTCTTAATTGCGGCCGATAGCGAGGCCAGTGGTCCAAGCATCCTCGGTTCCGGGATTGCTGATGCTTCCGAAGTCGAGAATCCTGAATCGCTTGATCCCTTGCCAAAAGTTACCAATCGAGGTGCCCCGCTTGACGGACGCGGAGGCACAGCAACCGCTCCTTTCCTTTCTGCTCCCGACGCAAATGGGCAGCACCATCGATTTGGGATTGCCTGGATCAGCAGCGACGACTCCTATGGGAGCGTCGTAGCAAGGGCGGAGGGCCCGGGAGCAAAGCATCTGCCTCTGAATCTCGACAACACGGGGGTTTTCCACTTTCTCAGACGCGTGCTCTTCATCGCCGAGTGAATCCAGCCTGCGCCAGAAACAAATCCCGGTGTCATCAAGCATCCAGTCTCCGTCGGATAAATCGCCAGAACTGACTATCCGAATAGGCGACCGCCCCAAGTGCCAAGACGAGATACAACCAATGCATCGCCCAGCCGAATTGGGTGGCCAGGAAGACTCCCGCGGTATGCCCGCCCAAACCAATCCAGAGAAGATGATAGAGGAATCCTCGACTCTCATTCGGCAGCACGATTGCGGCTCGAAGTAGTCTCGACACTCCGCCAAGGATACCTGCGGTGAGCAGCCAGCCATTGGGCCAAAAAATTAGGCCAAGCGAGGGAATGAGCAGGCCCCATCCAAAAATCCACAGATTGCGCTCCACCTCCAAGCGATTGTGGGGACCTGAAAAAAGCGAAGCCATTTGGTATTGAAGTCCACTCCAAAAGAGCTTTCGAAAGTGCACCCCTCGCCCCTCCACTAGAGGAAGCCTGTCCAAAGCTAGCTCCCGAAACTCTCCAGCTCGAGGAGACGCAAGCTTTCCTCAAGCAACCACTCGTGGCGCATGAAGGGCTCGTGCCCGATGTCTTTCCACCGAATACTCCCAAGCTCGTCGATCAAGAAGGTGCCGTGGAGAGCCATTTCTTCGAAATCATCATAAGCCCGGAACGAACGAAATGTTTCGAGATCTGGATCGAAAAGAATCGGCAGGCCGATCCCCTCGGGGACTTTACCAGAGCCGTCCGTCGAAACTGCTACGAGTTCGATGCCGACAGCATTCCAGTCTTTGCGCACTGCCTCAAAGGCGGCGAGCTGCTCGATGCAGTGTTCGCATTCGGTGCCGAGATAGAAGAGCATCAAAACCCTCCGCCCCGCGAAGTCTTCGAGACTGCTGCGATCACCGTCGCTATTCACCAGATCGAAGACAGGTGCCCGAGGCGCCGTCCATCGAAAAGGGCCAAGGCTATCCAACGGGGGGCGCTTGCCGATATCCCCGGGAGGCGTCGGAGCACGACGCCAATCTTTCGGCAGACCCAGCTCTTCCGCAATGGAGCTCAGTCGACTGAGGGGAGGAGTCGAGAGATCCGACAGGTAGGCAGTTTCGCGAAGAGACTCAAATGCTTCAGCGGCCTGGTCGAGTTTACCTTGGTCGTAGAGAACCTCCACTCGCGCCGCCAGAGGCAGCACTTCGCCGCCCCCATCCTTGACTGCCTCAGCTGACAACTCGATTGCCTTTTCCTCTCCCCCGGCACGCTGCCAAAGCTGCGCGAGGCGAGCTTTGCTAAATTTAGCCACATCTCCGAGATGTTCGCGGGCCGCTTCAAGATCCGGACTCTCCGCGCTTAGCTCGGCATAGACACTGAGTTCGGACACGAGCCGTTCAAGAGCGGTGATGTCGGACTGATACTTCTTCTTCGCCTCCTTCTCTGCTGCCTCAACCGCCTCGGCGTCTTTACCCTCGTCTGTTGCTTTCTTGGATGCGGCAGCGACCGCTTCGTCGCGCTGATCGATTTTCTCTTCGAGGCGGCCTTCAAGCTCACCGAGATGATAGCGCCCTCCATCCCAATCACCGCTTTCAAAACGCGCGATTCCGACGTAGCGATCGACTTCATCCTGCTCAATCGATTTGCCATCAGCTGAAAGGACCCCGCTGTCAGTAAGCGCAATCAAATCGCTCCACTGCTCGAATTTGAAAAGCGTGTCGCGGAGTCGTTTGCGCCCCCATGCCCAACTGCTTCCTTTGGGATCGTAGACCTCTTCGCCATCGACCTCTTTGAACTTGGCGAGGCGAGGCAGGGAGATCATGTTGAACGCAAGATCTACTGCCCGGGTGTGCTGCCCGGTCGCATCGAGGTTTCGGATGCACCATTCATTGTTATGGGCAAAGTTCGAGATCCGATCCGGCACGATCTGAAACCGCATCATGTGCGCGTGGTCAATGCGCGCTGAGGCCTCTTGCTGGTAAACCGCGTCAGCGTAGCGATCGAGTCTTGAATAGGTATGCCCTGGCATATGCCACATGTGAGCAATCGCCGGAGCGGACGGGCCGCAGGCTGCTGCTGCGGCGAGCGCCTTTTCTGGATCTTCATAGTCCCAGAGATGTATCCGATAGTGGTGCACCGGATGGTCGGGATCTTTTGCCAACACCTCGTCGATCAGCAGATTAATCGCATAGTGACTGGGTATAGGCAGACCGCGATTGTGATTGTAGTAGATCTGCTTCATGAGGAATGCTTTTGCCTCAATATCGTCAGGATAAAGCGACGCAATTTCCTCGATGGCCCGCACCCATTCGCGGAGTCGCTTCTTTTTTTCTTTTTTCTTGTCAGCAAAGTAATCGGATAACCCATCGATCCAGAGCTGCTCGCGCTCTGAAACAGATTCTCGGCGTTCTTTGGCTTCCTCAGCAAAGCCACTTCCCCGCTCATCATTCGAGAAATTCGCCATTGCCATCCCCCAGTAGGCCATCGCGCAATCGGGATCGATTGCGGCAACCTGACGAAAAGAACGCTCCGCTTCAAAATCCCAAAAGCCGTGAAGTTGACCGATCCCTTGATCAAAAAATTGCTGGGCTTTTTGAGACTCTGTCGTCACCGAAAAATGCACGTCACCAGTCCCATCAATCAGGACTGCTGCCTGCCTTGGCCCCTCGTTAAAGACTTCGCCATGGTAAGAATGCCCTAACGGAGTTTCCGAAGGCGGCGAGTCGCTGGGGTCTTCTCCCCGAGCAACCACTGCAAGAAAAAGCAGACAGAAAAAGAATCTCATCGATATGGGTTACTTGAGATCGCGAACAAAGATGTTCCGAAATTGCACCAGGCTCGAAGCTCCAGACCACTCTCCATTTCGCATTCCCCCGTGATGCTGGAATGCAATGGGGCCTTCCGCAGGGATATCGGGTAAGAGGGCATTCTCGATCACTAGATGACCGTTTAGTTCTACGGTGAGGCGGTCGCCTTTCAATGTGATCACGAAGGTATTCCATTGTCCGACAGGGTTGTCAGCCTTTCGATTCGGAGTAACTCCGGCCCGCACTTCAGGAGGCTGAGAATCGTCGTTGCGGATCCCATACACTTCGCCCGAACCAATTGGCCAGCACCAGATATTGATCTGATATTTGCCCTGTCCCCGCAGATAGATTCCGGAGTCGGCGTTCGGCATCGGATGGGTGATCTTGTTGCCTTCCTCATCTTTTACATAGCTGCCATCGGGCAGGACATAGGGCATGGCCCAAGACCCACGAGTTTCTTTGATGCGCCAGTCGAGTCGCAGCTCGAAATCGCCAAAGGATTCTTCCGACCAGAGATTCTTATCGCCTTCCGCCTCGGAGAGGGCATCGTAATCGATCACGCCGTCGATGACTTGCCAGTGACCATTATCACCCTCGGGAATTTTCCAGCCGTCGAGATCGGTGCCATTAAACAGCGAGCGGAAGCCCTCGGGCGTCGGGTCGGGCGAAGCGAACGAGTAACCCAGAGAGAGAATTGCACAGGCCAAAACTCTGCGGAGGCGTTTCATGCCTTCAACCGTGCGATCGCCGACACGAAATGCAAAGTCAGAATCAAGTCCGATTGGCGTGATGCTTGAGCTCTGAGATCCTCAACTTTTCAACGGATCCGGTTCCACAAAGTCGTTCAGACGGAGATGCCTGAGCGTGAGCGCGGAGCGGTAGCGACGCGTGAGTCGGTCGACCCAGATCGTAAATGCTTGTGCAGTCGAGTGGCTGCGTTTAAGAACCGATTAGACTCTCCAGACCCGCAGCTCAACCCTCTCACCGATGAAACGCATTTGTATCTTGCTCCTGATCAGTAGCCTGACCATTTCCTGCACGAAAACAAAACGGGATATCGCCCTCGCGCCAGAGATGAACGCAGAGATCGAAGCATTGCTGGAGGAGCTTCAGTCGATTGCCGGGTCATTTCCCGACGCCCCGATCGAGCCTTCCTGGTCGCTCGACCCGGCACCGGTTTTTGATAAGGAAAACGCGACTAGCACCGACAATGTTATTGTTGGATCTGAAAGGAGTATCAGCAACTTTGACTCCGATCTTTCTCTGGCCGGAGATAGCTTCCGCCTCATTTACTATGGCCCCTCTCGGCTCCTTTCCGAACGTTTCCTGAGCGAGCCAGCGCCAGAGGGTTATGAAGAAGAACTCAATTCACTGATCGAGCGCCCCTACATCGTAGCCTACCGCGTTGTTTCTCACCAGAAACCGGTCCTGTCAGACGAGGATACTTACTCGGGAGGACAAACCAAGATTCGCTTCGCCCTCTACGATAGATCCCGCGAGGCCTGGCATTGTGCCTTTGAGGCATCTTCGAGCCCAACCGGGCTCGTCGAATTCACATCCAAGGAAGCTTACGTGACGAGAGATGCCGGTTTTCATATACTTGAGCAGGTCCGCGAAGATCTGAAAAACCAGATGGAGACAAAGCTGGCCGAGGCTAGTGGCGGACAATTC
>JBCCBR010000084.1:0-10172 GCA_039033935.1 Verrucomicrobiota bacterium | reverse complement strand
CTCGGACTCGGACTCGGACTCGGACTCGGACTCGGACTCGGACTCGGACTCAGTCTCAGACTGAGGTGCGGGCGCGGGAGGTAGGCCTGGCAGGGTGATTCCTGGTGCTATTTCTTCACCGCCTGGGACACCCGGAATGGCCTCGGCTCCGGTTTCCTCTTCCTCAGGCTCGGCAAGGATCTCGGCCCTCGTTTTCGTGATGGACTCTGTCAAATAGCTCCGAACTTTGAAAACGTGCCCGGCGAGCTTCTGCTCCATGGCAAGTTTCTCTTTTCTTGAGGCAATGTCTTCGGCGAATTCGGTGTCGAGGCGCTCTTTTTCCTCATCGCTCTCTTCCTCACCGACTTCTCGCTCCTCAGGGAAGTTGCCCGTCACTTCGAGGGAGAGAGGCAACTCATTTGTCTCGTTTTTCTCGCCGACCTTAATTGTGTAAGTGAATCCATCAAAGGTGGTGATGACGAAAGTGGACTTATCGGTCGGTTTCTCGGCGATTTCATCTCCCACAAAAACGTCTTCCAACTGCGGGTTGGAGAACGCGCTCTTCATACTGCCGACCTTAGTCTGATCGAGCTCCTCACTCTCTTTTGCATCGACCAGCGTGAAGTCTCCGAATGCCTCATCCCTCGTTAACTTCCAGTCGTCCGTCGGCGTGCCGCTAGTGATTGCGATGCTCTGGATATATTCGACTTTGAAAAAATCTTCTGAGAGCCAGTCGGCGGGAACGGGTTCCGTATCTCCGAAGGTCTCGTCGACAAGAAACACTCGATTCCCCCCATCTGGACGAACGTAGCGGCCTGCATCGGTCGTTGCCATGCCGCCGCCAAAGGGATCGGGACGACCCTCGTTGCGTTCGTAGACTTTCCCGAGCCAGAGCGTGCGGAGTTCGGCTCCATCTGCTCCATTGAAGGTAATCACGGTCGCGGCCTCATCGGCCCCCGCTGCTTCCGCCGGCGCAACCAAGCCGAGGCGACCAAACTGGCTTGGTCCGATCGCCATTGGTTTAACAATGTCGAGATCCCAGACATCGCGGAGCAAACCAAACACTTTTTCGGCGTTAGCCGGATAACCGTCGCGCTCCTTCACCTCCCAACTGCTCTCGCCTTTGGTGAGAGTGATAGAGCCCTCGGATTGCTGGATCGTGATTTCGGCGACGTCATTGATTGGAAAGTCCGGCAGCACCTTTTTCTTGTCGGTCGACTCTTCGACTTGATCGATGCTGGAGTTGGCACCAGTGAATTTGAGAGCTGCGGCGATCCCGCCGATGACGAGGAGAGCAATGAGGAGGCGAATCAGAGTTTTCGAGCCCATGATTTTTGTGGAGTGAAGGAATCAGGAAATCGCGTCGTGGATTTGAGTCTAAATGGGTATCCGAATCTAACGAGCAGCTGTGCGAACCCGCCGGAAGACCCACAGGCCCAGACCGAAGATGATGATGATTGCTGGCATGATTAGCGAGTTGCCAAACTTAAAGATGCCGAGCTTGCGACGAAACTCCCGCGCTACCTCTTTCTCGAGATCTCGGGCTCGTTTACTGAAAGCGACTTGCTCCTGGCGCAGATTCTCGATCTCGTTCTGCACTTCTGGAGAAACCAGGGCCTGGTCGATGTCGGGAGTCTGAGAAAGGATGTCGCTGAGGCGGCTTTCAGCCTGGCGCGCCTTTTCGGAAAACTCTTCGAGCTCTGCCGAGTATTTTTCCTGAGCCTCTGCATACCATTCACTCTGGCGTGTGAATCGACGGCGGACGGAGTCACGACTCCTTACGTGGACGAGTTCGGGATCACCTGAAAGCAGCTCGACGGCATTCTGAAAGAGGTCGAGGTTCTCATTGAGAGGTTCTGCGAAGACGATATTCAAGCCGGGAATCTGCTGTCGGCGAACCACGTTAGCATCGTAAATGAAGTCAACGTCTGAGATCACAAGTAAAGTTCCGGGCGACGTTCCTACCTTGAGACTCGTGTCGACATAGGGCTCTGCCTCTACTTCGATATCAGCCGCGCTGGCTGCCGCTGCTGCCTCTGGATCGTCGGCGTCGAGAGCAGCGTCGGCCTCTTCATCAGTCGGTCCGTCGGATGCCTCGGCCTCTTCAGGTGCGGGCGCGTTCGGATCACCATCAGGAAAAGCAGTTTTGAAATTCCCTGTTAACCGGACAACGAACGTTCTGCTCTCCCCATGAGGAACAAAACTTTCGCGGATCCGATCGGCTCCGCCCTCGGCTGTCGGATCTGCATCGAATGAAGAGATCAGTTGGTTAACGGGAGAGGAACCAATCAAACGAGTCACCTCGATCCCAGCCGGTGGCGCGATATCAAGTCCGCCGGGAGTGAGCAGGTTAAGGTCATTGACGGTCCGCGTCATTGGGTCCTCCAATGCCGGTGCTCCTTCGATATACTCGTAGGCGTCTTGGGTGAGGGTGAGGAATGTTGGAGAAAAATTTCCCCGCTGCATGATTTCAGTGGCAAAGCTCAGATCAGCTACCACCTGCTCCGCATTGTATTGGATTCCGTAAGCCGGGAAAAGTTTCGGAAGGTCCGATGTCGGAGGCGGACCGCCTTGCGGAGGCATCCCCGGCATCTGGGGCTGTTGACCTTGCGCGAGGGCCCGCGAGTAGAAGAAGTTGGGGTCTACCATCGCAATGACGTTACCGCCCTGGAGGAGGTATTGATCGATGGCGAATTGGCCCCCGTCATCAATGTCGTAGGGATGGAGCACAATGAGAGTGTCCGTTCCCGCCGGAATCTCAGTAGCAGTGGCGGGGATCGTCGAAATGTTGTAGTCGCGGCCGAGCTGCTCGTAAAAGAACCACGGTTGCTGAGGGGGAGCTTGAAAATTCCCGCTAAAGCCGCCGCCGACCGACATGCTGGTCATGACAACGAGGTTCTTGTCTTTCCCGTCATGGACTAGCGAGATGGCGCGCGAGAGGTTGTACTCGAGAGCGGTCTCAGAATCGGCCCCGATGAAGGGGATGACTTCATTCGCGTCGAGACATTCCACAGCGAGGCCGAATAAAATCTCGCTGTTCGTCTCACCCGTGACAGGCTGGATGCCATCCAGCATCGCAGAATCCTCAGCGTCCGTGTTCGGAATCGGGTTGAGTTTCTGGACGGTGAGCATCCGTATATTTTGCTTTTCGAACTCGCCATCCTCGTTCGGTAACTCGACTTCCTTTTTCGGTGCCGAGCGCACATACTCATTAAGGAGATCTTCGACACGCTGAGCGCGGGCTCGCTCGGAGGGTCCCATCACATCAGCATCATCAGTCGCGTAGTAGCGAATCGTTACTGGTGTGTCGAGGTCAGCGAGTATCGATTTCGTTCCGTCAGACAAGGTGTAGACCTTGTTTTCGGTGAGGTCGATCCGTTGTCCGAACAATCCAACTAGGAAATTGATCGCGAAAAGAATCGCGAGGACGACGAGAAGACCGAGCACTGCCGTAGCAGAACGGCCAAGTTTGAACCCAGAAGATGTTGATTGGCTCATGTGCAGCGTTTCAAAAAGTTAAGCTTCGGTGGTGAGAGAATTCAGGCTCGCTTTAACCGGATCGCGACGGAAGTGGCGAATAGACAGAAGGCGATAAAAGTGAGGAAAAATGAGATATCCCGCCAAGCGAGAACTCCTTTTGCAAGTTCGGTGTAGTGTGGCATCACCCCCAGCGAATTGAGCAACCAAAGGAAGGGATAAAGGATCGCCCAACCACCTGTCGAGGTGGTCAGAAACTCTGAGACCTGCGGAAGGCCACTCAGCCAAAGTGTTAGACAGATCGCAACCGAAACGAGCAGCGCAACAAACTGGCTGCGAGTGAGTGCGGATATCACACAGGTCACGGAGAGAAAGCACAAAGCGACCAGGAAAGTGGCGATGAAACCTGAGAAAATGACTCCATTATCAGGATCTCCAAGGTAGTTGATCGTCCAGACGATCGGAAATGACAGCACCAACATTCCAAAGATGACGACTGCCGCCGCAAGGAATTTGCCAAGGATAGCGTGCCACGGTGATAGGGGCATCGTCAGCAGCAGCTCCATCGTTCCGAGTCTCTGCTCCTCGGACCAGAGTCGCATCCCTACGGTGGGTGCGATAAAGACGAGATACCAGGGGAGGTATTGGAAGTAAGGCATAAACAAGTCTGCCTCACCACCTTCGAGGAGCCCGGTGAAGAAAAATGCTATCGTGTTTGATATACCTAAGAAGACAACAAAGAGGACGTAAGCGACCGGCGAATTGAAGTAGCTCGCCAACTCACGTTTGAAAATCGTGCGCACTTTGCGCGGGAGCACGAAAAAGACGATCGCGATAAATATCGCAGCAATGATGACGACAGGTATGGCGAAATGAAGAAGAAGCTTGAGCAGGGCATCCATGTGATTCGGGAATTTCGGAGAAAGGTTTCAGGCTTGGGCGAACGATGCACTTAGTCTTCGGTGTCCGATTTCGTGATTTCGCGAAAGAGGTGGTCGAGACGGCCTTCATCACTTCGCAGCTCGGAGACGACAAGATTTTTAGACTTGGCTAACTCGAAGACCGCGTTGGGGAGTTCTTTCCCTTTTCCTTTCGCTGGGATGATCCGCGCCGAGAGGCTGTCGTCACCACTTTCGATGACGTCGACTGATTTTGCCTCGGAGAGTTTTTCGATCTCCTGACGAATCCCAGTTCCGGATAGACCGCTGGCGGTGAAGAGCACGCTACCCGCCGAGCTCGCTTTTCCCTTGAGCTCGTCCGGGGTCCCGTCGGCGATGATTCGCCCACGATCGATAATGATAGCGCGAGTGCAGGCGGCTTCGACCTCTTCGAGGATGTGTGTCGAAAAGATAATCGCCTTGGTCTCGCCCATTCGCTTGATGAGCTGCCGAACCTCGAATTTCTGGTTCGGGTCCAGACCATCAGTCGGTTCGTCGAGAATCAGCACTTCGGGGTCGTGAATGATCGATTGGGCAAAACAGGTCCGGTGCCGATAACCCTTTGAAAGAGTGTCGACACTTTGGTGCCTGACCTTGTCGAGAAAGGTCGTGTCGATCGCTTTGTCGACGGCGCTACTGATCTCATCGGAAGGAACGCCGCGCATCTCGGCGGCAAAGCGGAGGAAGCTCTCCACCGTCATGTCTGAGTAAAGTGGGGCCGCTTCAGGGAGGTAGCCGATCTTTGATTTGGCGGCGACCTCGTCATCAACAATGTCTGCTCCTCCGATTGTGACTTTGCCCTCAGTTGCCGGAAGATAGCCGGTGACCATGCGCATGGTGGTGGATTTTCCAGCTCCGTTGGGCCCGAGAAACCCAAGGACCTCGCCTTTCTTGACGGAGAAAGAAACGCCATCGACGGCGACCTTTGATCCAAAATTCTTGTGAAGATTGTCGACTTCAATCATGAGCCCAAACGGTGACAGGTTTTGATTCGCGCGTGAAAGCGAATCGTAAAAAGGGGTTTGTTTACAAAAACGGGTTTTCTTTGTCCACCATTGCGCCCCCTGCAACAGAAAAAAGACGACGGAACTGGCGAAGACGCGTAGAGCTAAGCATCCATGAAGATTGTGAGTTGGAATGTGAACGGGATCCGCGCGGTTTTGAAAAAGAACTTCGATGAGTTCCTGGAAGAGGAAAAGCCGGACCTTGTCCTGCTTCAGGAGGTCAAAGCCGAGCGGGAGCAGGTGGATCGACCGTGGGAGGATGAAGGCTGGCACGTAGCGTGGAATCCTGCCCAAAAGAAAGGCTACTCGGGCGTCGCCGCCCTCAGTCGGGTCAAGCCGCTATCGACCCAAGCGGGACTTGGGATTCCAGAGCACGATGGCGAAGGACGGGTGCTGACGCTTGAGTTCAAAGACTACTGGGTCGTGACCGTCTACACTCCCAACGCTCAGGCGGAGCTTCGAAGGCTCGGCTACCGACTGGAATGGGATGCTGCCTTTTTGAAGTTCGTGCGTGATCTGGAGAAAACGAAACCGGTCATTTTCGCCGGTGACCTCAATGTTTCCCACCAGGAGATCGACCTCGCTCGGCCGAAGGAGAATCGGAAAAATGCCGGCTTTTCAGACGAAGAGCGCGCCGGGTTCGACCAGATTATGGCATCGGGCTTCATTGACACTTTTCGACACTTTCATCCCGATGAAGGTGGGCATTACTCCTGGTGGAGCTATCGCGGAGGGGCTCGAGCGAGAAATGTGGGCTGGCGCCTTGATTATTTTTGCGTCTCCCACGATCTGCTCCCGCGAGTTGATCGAGCCCAAATCCTCGCCCATGTGATGGGCTCCGACCATTGTCCGGTGCTTCTGGAGGTATCCTGAGAGCGATCTGGAGTTTTGACACGGCCGAGGTATAATTCCACCATGCAGACCCCCGATGTTAATCTTGGACCGGTCTCGTGGGAGCGGATGAGCGCGGGTATTGAAAAAGTAAAGGATCGCCTGAGGCGGTCTACCGAGGCTCTCGAAGCGGCCGGGATCGACTACGCGGTGATTGGCGGGAACGCTGTGGCAGCTTGGGTGTCGCGAGTGGATGAATCAGTTGTGCGAAACACCCGTGATGTCGACCTGCTGGTGAGACGAGACGATCTAGGTAAAATCGAAGAGGCGATGGCTAAGGCCGGCTTTATTCACCGGAGCGTCTCGATCTTGGGAGGTAAAGGGAGAATTGAGATGTTCCTCGACGGCCCTGGCGCAAAGGCACGAGATGGGGTGCATCTGATCTTTGCTGACGAAAAGGTAAACCCTGAAGCTCTTGAGAGCTCCCCTGGCGTGGAGCAGATTGACCCAACCAACACCGGCTTCAAGCTCCTCGATCTCCCCGCACTGGTAACGATGAAGCTGACGTCGTTTCGAAGGAAAGATCAGGTCCACCTTTTGGACATGATGGAGATTGGCCAGCTCGACGAGACGTGGCTAGAGCGTGTGCCAGTATCGCTGCGCGGTCGACTGCAGGAGCTGCTCGATGATCCCGATGGCTGATTTTCAGCTCTCCCGATCCCACCAGTCTAAAAATGAAGCCATCGCTCGGCCGCGGTGACTCATCGCGTTTTTGACCTTCGCGGGGAGGACTCCGAAGCTGCTGTCGTGACCTTCGGGGATGAAGATGGGATCGTAGCCAAAACCACCGCTACCACTCTCTTCCTCCGCGATTCTCCCCTCGCAGGTGCCGTCGAAGCGTGCCATCACACTCCCGCCTTGAGCGAGGGTCAGGGAGCAGCGGAATCGTGCCGTTCTCGCTTCAACCGAGACATCGAGTCGGGCAAGTTCGCTGAGTAGTTTTTCCCGATTGCTTTGGTCGGTCGAGTTGGGGCCAGCGTAGCGGGCCGAGTAGACTCCGGGTGCTCCGCCGAGCGCATCGACTTCCAGGCCCGAGTCGTCAGCGAGGACCAGGCTCTGAGGGGCGGCTTGGCTCGCTGCGAGGGACTTGATCTCGGAGTTTGCGGCGAAAGTCGCCCCGTCCTCTTCTGGAGGAGTGAGGCCGGGGATACTTGTCAGGTCAGTCACTTCGGAGAAACGATCCGCGACGATCCTGGCAATTTCTGCAGTCTTGTGGGCGTTATGGGTCGCGACGAGCAAGGTCGAATTCATCACGGGGAGTTTGCTGGGGCGATCTTCAATAAGAATCCCAGATCCTTGGGTTCCGAGTATTCTCACTGGGTGGTATTTCCCAGGAAAAACCTTCTTTGATGACCTCGGCATGGAGCTGCTTGACGACTTCGCTGAGCCTCGCGACGACCTCCGGGTGCTCGGCTGATACATCACGTCGCTGAGCGAGATCGGACTCTAGGTCGAAGAGTTGAAAGTTCACCGGCGCGCTTGATTTGATGAAAGGCATGTCGGCTGAAATCAGTCCGTGTGTCTTGGGGCGATCGGCATCGGTGCTGTCGGCAATCAGGGACCAGCGTCCATCTCGAATCGCGATTGCCGGATTAAGGCGGTAGAAAAACCAGTAGAGCGGTTTGTCCCGGGTCAGATTGTCGCTTTTCCCCGAAAGCAAAGAGGCAAGGCTGACCCCATCGATGATTCGATCTGGTGGAAGTTCCGTGTCGGTGAGCTCGCAGATCGTTGGAAGGAAGTCGACGCCCGATATGGGAACTTCAGAAATGCTCCCCGCCTCAATCTTACCCGGCCAGCAGAAGATGCCAGGCACTCGGTGACCGCCTTCCCAGACGTTCGACTTTTTGCCGCGAAGTCCAGCGTTGGAGTAATCGTTCAAGCCACCATTGTCGGAGGTCAGAAAGATCAGGGTGTTTTCTTCGATCCCGAGCTCCTCAAGCCGGGCGAGAATGCGACCGGTCGCGAGGTCGACATTTTCGATGTTGGCGTAGTAGGCGGCATCTTTCTTCGAAAGGTCTGGGAATCGTTCCTGATACTTTGCGATCAGTTCAGGGGGAGAGGCAATCGGAGTGTGTGGCTCGTGATACCAAACGCAGGCGAAGAATGGGTCTCCGCCAGGCTTCGCGCCGATCGCATCGAGCCAGCCAATCGTTTCATCGGCCACGATCTGGCAGGAATAGCCCGTAATTTCCCCGACCGGTTCGCCATTCCTCACGAAATTCATCGGGTCGAGATGACTAGGGGCCGCGTTGTTGTCAGTCCCAAGCGAGTAATCGAAACCCTGATCAATTGGCCCGGGCTGATCTGAAATGAGCGTCGAAAGATGCCATTTGCCAAAGTGTCCCGTGGCGTAGCCTCTTTCTCTGAGAAGTTCAGCGACGGTGATCTCTTCCTCACGGAGATGCATCGTGTGTTGCGGGGGGCGGTAACTGTAGATCCCGGAGCGGCTCGGAGTCCGCCCGGTGAGGAGCCCGGCCCGCGAAGGCGAGCAGTTCGGTGCCGCTGAGTGGCAGTCAGTGAAGCGCATCCCCTGAGTAGCGAGTCGATCGATATTTGGTGTTTCGATTTCGCTGCCGTAGCACCCGAAGTCGGTCCAACCCGAATCGTCCAGCATGATCACGAGGACGTTCGGCATCTCGGCACGAGCATGGCCGATGAGCATGCCGAGTGCGATGGCGGGTAAGACGAGAAATCCAAAGATTCGAGAGTCCGATCGAGGGCGCATGCGGGAGAATGGCGCGAATCGTTCCGCGTGGCGACAGATTTTTCGAGGTCCCCATAAGAAGAAATCGTCCCTCTAGGCTCGCGCAATCATCTGGTAGGGAGCGGCGTCCTCGCCGGTGCTTTTGTTTTACCGCTCATTTCAACAGTCTCCTAGAAAAGCGATTTGCGCATCGTGGATCCGGCCCGCAGCTTAGCAGCATGCAAAGACGGTCTCTTCTCAAACTCACCGCACTGGCACCCGTCGCTGCCGTCCACGGGCAAATCCCGAGCACCCAAGTGTCCGGCTTTCAGCGATTCCGAGTTGGACAATTCACCGGGACAGCTTTTCTGGATGGTCATCTCCAGATCGGTGCCGAAGCTTTCGCCGATCTCAGCGAAGCCGAAGCAGATGAGCTGGCTCAGGCAGCCTTTCTCGATGGCGGGCAGATCGACACGGGCGTCAATGCCTATGTGCTGCAGTCGGGTGACGAAACCATCTTGATCGATGCCGGCGGGGCCGGAGCGATGGAACCTCTCGGTGGACTTGCGGGATTGATGGAAGATGCTGGCGTAGCAGCAGATCAGGTCTCGCACATCCTCATCACCCACCTCCATCCTGATCACATTGGCGGCCTCCTCACGGAGACGGGAGACGTCGTTTTCCCGAATGCCAAAGTTCGTATCCATCAGGCCGACATTGATGGGTGGACTACCGAGGCAGCGCTGGCGCAGGCACCAGAGGGATTTAAACCGTTCTTCGAGTTCGCTCGCAAAGTCTACCTCGCCTACGAGGCGCAGGTGGTTCCCTTTACCGAAGATACCGAACTCGTGCCCGGTGTATCGAGCCGCCATTTACCCGGCCACACTGCCGGGCACACCGGGTTTGTGATCGAGGACGGCGACGATCCGCTACTGATTTGGGGGGACATTGTCCACGTCGAGGCCTATCAAATGCCTCGGCCAGATCTCGCGATTGGCTTTGATACCAATCCTGACCTGGCTCGGGAAACTCGACTTGCCCTCCTGCCCGAAGTCGCTGGATCAAAACATCGCATCGCCGGGATGCACCTTTCCTTCCCTGGCATCGGCCGGGTCGCAAAAGACGGTGACGGCTATCGATTCGACGCCGAAGATTGGACCTTCGAAATCTGAGCCTTCATGATCGCGAAAGTAGCTTGTT
>JBCCBR010000083.1:0-10192 GCA_039033935.1 Verrucomicrobiota bacterium | reverse complement strand
GTGTCCGAGGGGGATAGCTCATTGAGGAAGGTAAATTGGGCATTGTTAAAGCTCTGTTTTAAACTGATCGACCCTTCGATGTCGAAAAGATCCGGCGACTGTTCGCTACCGCCCGTTTTCTGGGCTTGCCGGGAGCGGACCTAGCTCTGTAAGCTCCAGAGTATGAAGTCATTCTGGATTGGCGTTGCGAGTTATTTGATTTTCCTGCATTTCGGCTTTGGCGAACCTATCTCAATCACCGGGTCGAATGGACGGGCCGTACCTTTTCTCGGGATCAAGTCTGCGATGCCCGGGGGGCTCATCACCCAACTCGCTGAAAATGGGCCCGAGACACCGGTCCGATGGGAAAAGATAGATATCAGTGCTCTGCAGCAGGAGCACCCTAAAATCTATGCCGCTTACCTCTCGACGCAGCAAGGTGAGACGGTCGAGTTGAATCTCGGGACCTTTGCCCCTCCCATGGACGAGGGAGAGACGCGGAAATCGCGAGGGCGCTACCCTGGCTGGAATGACTACTCGGTCGGTGGAATAACGTTTGCGCTGCAAGTGCCTCCCGGAGAGCCCAAAGGTATTCTGCTTCTTTCGATTGGCGACTTCGGAGACTCGATTCGCTGGGTCCAGGGAAACGAGATTGGGAGCGGGCCTTTTTCAGAGTTCCAGGTATCCAAGCAGTTTGCCTTGCTCAGCTATCATAAAGAATCGGCTCGTACCATTGATAAAATCGACGATTTCGTCTTTGCTGAAAAACAGAGCGGAGCGGCCCTCGAAAGGGCTCTCGAGGAGTTTGGATCGAGATTGAATAAGCCACAGCTGACGACACTACCGATCGCGGTTTATGGGCGAGGGCGGACTGGAGGTGCTTTCGCCTACAATTTCGTCCAGTACCGACCCGAGCGAGTGATCGGTGCTTCGATTATCAAGGGGGCCTTTTACGAAAGTGCCATGACGGAAGCTTCATCTCAGGTTCCGATGATGTTGATCTGGGGCGAATACAACAATCAGCATGAAATCTGGCAGTCTGAGCACTATGCCCAGACGGTGCTGAAGGCCACCGCGGACTCACGACCGCTCTGGTCAAGCGGGATGGAAGCTCGGGGATCGGACATTCCTCGGCCCGAAGTCGAGCATTTCGCGAAAGAGTATTTAAAAGAGGTCATCGAACTTCGTCTCGTCGAGGCGCCTCCGGCACCAGCCCCTCCTGTCGAGGACACCACTGGCGAAGGCGAGGCGGATTCCGAAGGCGAAGCTGACGACGAAGAAGAGACCGGAACGGAGGATCCGGAGCCGACTGGTCCGACCTTAGCCGCGCTTGACCGCGCCGACGGCTACATCGGGGTGATCAAGACTGGCAAAGTATCGAAAGTGAAAGATCCGTCGCGAGTCCTCGATGAGACCGAGACCTGGCTCCCCAATCAAGACGTCGCGAGGATGTGGGCGAAATTCGTCACAGGCGAGCTGGTTGCGCCCGATCAGCGGTGATAAGCCGCGGTCAGAGTTCTTCCGGCTTTTGCAACAATTCACCGACCCGGCTCAGCAACCTACCTGCCGCCCCGCCATCGAGGATGCGGTGGTCGAAGCTGAGGATGAATTTGGACTCCATCCTTGGAACAAAGGCATCTTTTTCTGCGTCCCAGAATGGGGTCCTCCGGCCCGCCATTAATCCGAGCACGAGATTTTGCTCGGGTAGCGGGATCGGGGTCGCATCAGTGATTCCGAACGGTCCTACGTTGGTCACGGTAGCGATTCCAGTGCCGGTGGCCTCGGGAGAGAGTTTCCGTTTCTGGGCCTGGGAAACGAGTTGTTCGTAAGGCTCCCGCATTTCCATGAGGGTCCTGGTCTCGACATTTCGGATCACCGGGACAAGGACGCCGTCTTCGACTTCGACGGCGAAACCGATGTCGATCGCGTTGGGGTGAACGATCCGAGTTCCGATGAGACGACCCGCGACGACCGTGTTCTCAGCGATCGCGAGTGCAAGTGCCCGCAGGGCGTAAAGGGTAACTCCGGGCTTGGCTTCGAGCGATCGGCGATGCGTCAGCACCGCATCCATCACGATCGGGACGGTGACCGTGGCGAGCGGGCGAGTCCAACTCCGCCTCATCGAATCGGCGACTGCGATTCGCATCGGCGAGGCGTCTGTCACTTTGGACTGATCGAGCTCGGCCACAAATTTTTCGAAGTCCTCAACTGTCACGCGACCACCGGCACCACTGCCGGCAAGCCCTGCCAGATCAGCTGCATTCATCCCTAACTCCTCCATGCGATGCCGCATTCGAGGGCTGAGATAGACGCTCGAGCGAACCGGCACGGGGAGCCCGCCTTCGACCGTTGGTTTGACCCGAAAATCGGTTTCCGGGCTGTCTGAGTCGATCACCTCGGACGAGTGGACTTTGAAATGCACGTTTTCCGTCGAGTCATCCTCGGCGCTGTCTGCCTCGACTTCTTCGCTGGTTTCGACGGGCCCTTTGAGAAGACCCGACTTGCGAGCGTCCTCTTCGCTGGCCTCAATGTAGGCGAGCGGTGCACCTACTGGATAGCTCGTGCCCTCGACCGCAACGATCTCGGCGATAGTCCCACAGCACGGAGTCGTCACCTCCATCATCGCCTTATCCGTCTCGACCTCGAAGATATCCTGATCCGCCTTGACCTCATCACCGGCCGCGATCGGAATACTGCGAACAGTCGCCTCGGCCATGGATTCGCCGAGTTGAGGCATCGAAATCGGGAAGCGCGGCATGCGGTGGAGAGACAGATTTTGGAAACAGGCGGGGACTGGCGGGATGAGTCGAATCGACAGGCGGGGGCGTATCGGTAACGGTGTCTTGAAATGAAGGTCCTGCAAGTATCGAACCTCACAAAAACCTACGGCGAGATGCCAGTTCTGAAAGGGGTTTCACTCGCCCTCGAGGAGGGGGAGCGAGTCGCTTTGATGGGCCCTTCTGGCTCTGGAAAAAGCACCTTGCTGAATTGTGTCGGCGGCATTGACCGACCCGACGAGGGACAGATCCAAGTCGGCGGCGACGATCTCGGGGGGCTCGGGGAGGAAGCCCTTTGCCGTCTCAGACGCGACCGAGTGACAACCGTCTTTCAGTTTTTCCACCTCTTGCCGACTCTCTCGGTGGCCGAAAATGTGGCTTTTCCGCTTCAGCTGAAAGGGGTATCGGGTGCCGAGCTGCAGGATCGAGTTGACCAAGCAATTACCGAGGTTTCCCTGAAGCACCGGATCGATGCGATGCCCGACGAGCTCAGCGGAGGCGAAATGCAGAGAGTCGCGATTGCTCGCGCGCTGGTAGGTCGACCCAGCCTGATTCTCGCCGACGAGCCGACTGGAAACCTCGACTCCCAGACCGGTGAGACGATTCTCGACTTGATGGAGTCGCTCAGCGATCAGCACCGCATCGCTATGCTTTTGGTGACGCACAGCCCGTCGGTTGCGCGGATTTGCACCCGCACTCTGCTGCTCCGTGACGGCAGTCTCGACTCAGCGGCATGACCGGGACTGATTCAAATGATGCAGCCGACGGCCCGGGGATGTTGCGTAGTGCCGGATTGCTCTGGGTTCGGTTTATCTGGCGACACTGGCTGCGTGAGTGGAAGTTGACCACTCTTCTCGTCGGTGTGTTAGCTCTCGGGGTGGCCGTATTCCTTGGGGTCCGCCTAGGCAACAAGGCCGCGCTGACTGGCTTTGGTTTCTTCACCGAATCCATCGCCGGTGAAAGCGATTTCATCATTCGTTCAGAAACCGGGACGATCCCAGTCGCAGCTCTCGGCAAATTGCGGCAGGCCGCCGGAGCGCTCCCGGTCAGTTTTTTCGCGGTGAAGGAACGCTCTGCAACTTTCGAGCTGAAAGATGGAGAAAAAATCTCACTTCGCCTGGTAGGAGCCGACTGGGTCGCACTGCAAAATTATGGAAGCGGTGGCGGCGGCATCCTCGGGTCGGGAGACAACGACCCCCGCCTCGGCGAAAGTGGGGCAGTTATCATTGGGGAATCCTTTGAGCAGACTCATGGGATTTCGGAGGGCGATCGGTTCAAGGTCTACTGTGACGATCGGGAGGTGGAGCTGAATGTTGTCGGAATCATTCCAGACGATCCGCTGAGACCTGAGGTGCCAGCCAATCTAGTCTTGATCGATCTCCCCGGGCTCTGGGCGCTGGTCGAAAGTGAACCCAGCCTGTCGCGTATCGAATGCCAACTCCCGTCAGGGTCGCTGCGAGATGAGCTGAAGCGCGCAGCCGAGCTAAAGCTGCGCGAAAGCGCTGAGGCGCTGAATCTTGTGATGGAGACTCCGCAGGATCGGAAGACTTCGGTGACTGAGATGAGTCGGGCGTTTCGGCTCAATCTCACGATACTCTCGGGTCTCGCTTTGTTAGTCGGCATCTACCTGATTTTGCAGGCCCTCGAGGCGACGGTGGTGAAGCGCCGATCGGAAATTGCAACGCTTCGGTCTCTCGGCGTTACCCCGCGTCAGATCCAGCAGGCTTGGCTACTGGAGAGTTTGGTGCTCGGCATTGTTGGCAGTCTCGTTGGAATTCTTCTCGGTCGATTGCTGGCAGTCGGTTTGGTTGGCGCAATCTCGCAAACCGTTAACACCCTCTATTATGAGACCACTACGGCTTCTGTTTCTCTTTCAGTTGGGGAGATCGCTTTCGCCTTGTTCTACGGGATTTTGTCCAGTCTCATAGCTGGGTGGATTCCAGCTCGCGAAGCAGCCTTGACTCCGCCGGCTCAGGGATTGCGCTCTGCTACTCGAGTCGGTGGGCTCGCCTTCCTCGGCAAGTATCCTATCGCGCTCTTGATGCTCGGACTCGGAATCGCTGCCGCCTGGATTCCTCCTCTTGTCGGCCAGAGCGGAAGCCGCTTTGCGGTGGGAGGGTATGCGTCTGCGATTTTACTGGTTGTCGGGGCCAGTCTCCTCATTGGCGTCCTCTTTCCTGCAGTGGCACGCCTTCTCCGAGCATTCGGCGGAAAGCGAGTGGTGATCAGCTATGCTGCCAGTCAGTTGGCGAGACCAAGTGGTCGCCATCGGCTCACCGCAGCGGGCTTGTCAGTCGCGATCGGGATGTCAGCCGCCATGGGAATTCTCGTGGCGAGTTTCGAGTACACCCTTACGTCTTGGATCGGCCAACTCCTCCGAGCCGACGCTTACGTTGCCAGTGGCGGGAATCCATCGATCTCCAACGATGGGATCATCCGCGAGCAGACATGGCAGGCGATTGCGTCGAGTCCCGAGGTTGAAGGGGTCGACATCCTCCGCAGCTACTTAGTTGAGGTCGATGGAGTAAGAGTTTTCGTGGGTGGCACCGACTTGAACAGTGACTCGGCTCGCTATCTCGAATTGGTTTGGGAGGAAACGCCAGACGAGATCGGTCCCGATGCGTTGGAGCGACTCTCGGGTGATCTGGTCGCCGCTTTCGTCAACGAGCCGTTTTTCCGTCGCTTTGGTCTTGGGAAATCAGATACTTTCACCATTCCAACTCCTCAGGGTGATGAGACAGTTTCGATTGAGGGAGTTTATGCCGACTATGGGACCGAGACCGGCACCATTCTGCTGTCGAGAAAGCACACCAGCGCCTGGTTCGGAGACAACGACGTGTCGAATCTGTCGATCTACCTTAAAGATCCCGATTCAGTCGACGAGTGGGTTTCGAAACTCGGTCAGAACTTCCCGGCGCTGAGCGTTCAGAGCAATCGACGGCTCCGCGAGGAGTCGATCCGAATCTTTCACCAGACCTTTGCCGTCACCTACGCACTGGAGGCGATTGCAGTGATCATTGCCATGGCAGGATTGGGTATGGCGCTGGCAGGACTTCTGATCGAGCGGCGACGTCAGCTCGCTACCCTGAAGGCGATCGGTACTACACGCGCTCAGATCGCGACGATGGCGATGTGGGAGGGGGTAGGGCTTACTCTCGTCGGGCTGATCGGCGGATATTTCGTGAGTCTCGCGCTCGGATGGGTATTGATCGACGTGATCAACCCCCAGAGTTTCGGGTGGACCCTGCAATACTACTGGCCGCTGCGATTGTTTATCTTTCTCGGAATCGCCGCTCTCGCGATCGGAGGGATTGTCAGCTGGGTCGTCGGCTATCGCTTTGCAAACCTAAGATCTGATCGGACTGAGTGATAAAAGAGCGAAAACTGTCACTCGGACTTACTCTGCAAAAGAGAGGACACAAACGTATAACTCAAAGGATGGAAAAAAGCAGTCGTTCACTCAGCGGATTGATCTTTCTTGTCTGCCTGCTCGGTGGATTACCAGGCGTTCTTTTTGGGGAACCTGATACCTCATGGCAGACCCCCCGGACGGATTATGAGCTGCGGTTTCCGCATGATCACGGCAGCCATCCTGAATTCAGAATTGAGTGGTGGTATCTCACTGGTCATCTTTTCGCAGGCGAAAGGCGATTTGGTTTCCAGGCGACTTTTTTCCGCCTCGGTCAGCGTCCTGAGATGCCGACCGATCAGCCATTCGAGAGTGCCCACCTTTACCTCGCGCACATGGCCTTGAGCGATCCCGAGACCGGCAGGTTCTTTCACGAAGAGCGCTTCAATCGTCAGGGTTGGGATGCGGATGCTGAGATCGGTCGACTCCATGTCTTCAACGGGAATTGGAGTCTGACAATGCAGGAGGACTCAGAACAGATGTCCCTGGTAGGCTCAGTCGAGTCGGATGTGATCCTCGGACTGAATCTCAATCCTACTCAACCCCACGTCGTTTTCGGGGAAGAGGGGATTTCCCGGAAGGGCCCCGAAGGAACTGCCGCGAGCTACTACATTACGTTTCCCCGAATCGAAGTCTCGGGCCAGATCAGGCTGGATCGTGAGAAGCTCGATGTCACAGGTCAGGCCTGGATGGATCATGAAATTTCAAGCAGTCAGCTTGACCGGGGTCAAGTCGGCTGGGATTGGGCTTGTTTTCAGTTCGATGATGGCCGCGAGATCATGGGCTACGTTTTACGTCAGGACGATGGAACACCGTCTCCCTATTCCAAATTGGTCTGGATCAGTCGAGACAATGAGCTCACCCATCTCAGCCTGGATCGCTACACCTGGCATCACGAGGGTAAATGGCTGAGTTCCGATACAAACGCCGAGTATCCGATTTCGCCTCGGATTGAAGTCTGGGACCCTGAGCTGGGGAAGCAGCGGGAGCTGAAGCTGATCCCGATTCTTCCCAATCAGGAGATCGTTGGAAAAGGCGGGGGAGTCAGCTACTGGGAAGGGGCTTGTGACATCGTCGAAGACGATGAAATCGTGGGCAAAGCATTCCTCGAAATGACCGGCTACGCCGATAATATCGCCGAGCGCTTGCAATAGCGAAGCGATGTTATTTCCGGAAGATACGGTTCCTCTCTCCGTAGCCGCGTTTTTCTAAAACGTGGCCCTGTAGAGGGTGCGCCGATCAAAGCGAAGCCCCGTTTTGGCAAACGCGGCTACATCGGCTCGTTCGCAGTAGCTGCGTTTTCCTAAAACGTGGCCGGTTAGGGGGCCACAAACCAAGAGCCAACAGGGTGTCGTATGCGACCAGATAGGGTTAGATCCGCGACCTAACAGGGTTAAGTCCACCACATAAGAGGGTATGATCAGGTTTCGGCCTTGCAGTATCTCAGAGAGATTATGCTAAACTCTCGACCATGATCTCGTCTCGGTTTGCTCTGGCTCTTCTTCTGGGGCTGGCCTATGCCGGTGCCCCGTCTCAAGAGCCTGATCCAGAGGGCGCGAAGCTTGGAATCTGGTCGCCCAAAATCGAGGCATCATGGTGGCAGTCCAATACGGAGCCGGAGCCCTGGCTCGAATTGGTTGGGGCAATGAACATCACGCTGCGGGAAGCTCACGACCGCCATGGACTCGAAAAAATGGTCATCAATCCACACTGGCTGGGGTGGATGCTGCACACCCGATGGCTTTCTCTACTCCCGGATGACTGGGCAGAAAATTCTTTCTATCGTTCCGAGGAGGGACGGCAGATCTTTATTCAACTGGGTAGTTCGCACCGGATTCGCAATCGGTTTTTCGCAGCGCTCAGCCCCGACGATGATCAGAAAAAGGCAGCTGAGATCCTCTGCCGGATTGCGGCGAGTGAAAGCGAGGCTTTCCACGAATACACCAACCTCGCGATCGCCTTTGCAGTTGTCTATGATCAACCACTCCCGAAAGGCTGGCCGCATGGCTACGTCGAGCATGCCAAGATCCCGATCGGAGATTCAGATCCGGTTGAGCGATTCCGCTTTCTCGTCCGGTGCGCCCGCGAGGGGAAACTGGTCCATGATCTCGATCGCCTACGAGTTCAGGATCTTAAGTTTCTGGTCGATACCCCGCTGGAGTTTGCAGAATTGGAATATGCACAGCAGATCAAGCTCAGCTCGCCGAGTCGGCTGGCCGATCTTTATACCGCGCTGCCCTACGCCAATACTCGGATCTCGAGCCAGCAATACAGTTGGCCGGGTGATGAGTATCGGTTGTTTCATATTGGCCAGGAGGGCGGTATCTGCATGGACCTCGCCTACTTTGTTTCCCACTCGGGGAAGGCGCTGGGCGTGCCGACGATGTTGTTTGTTGGTCAGGGTCTATCGGGAGAGCACGCCTGGGTTGGTTTTTTGAATAGCAACGGCACTTGGAAACTAGATGCCGCTCGCTTTCGCAACGAGGAGTATCCGATCGGGCAGGCCTACGATCCTCAGACCTGGCAGCGCATCACTGACAGCGAGATCGCGGCTCTGCAACGCGGCTCACGGCTGGAGTCTGACCGACTCACCAAAGGTCAGGCGCTACTGCAATGGGCTGCGCTGAACCGGTCTGATGATCGCTACCCGGAAATTCTGCGGCTTTCCCGTCGTGCCGGAAGTAACGATACCCGGCCGTGGCAACTCGAGGCCGATTGGCTGGAAGAGAATGAGGAGGATCCGGCGGTCCTGTCTCGTTTCTGGGGTGAGTGGGTCAGCAATTTTTCGAAAAACAAGGATCTCGAAGTCGCCGGGCAGATGCGGCTGGTCGCGCTTTACGAAGAGCACGGGAAGGAGGACGAAGCCGAGCGGCTGCGCCGTCTCATCATGTCTTCGAACCGCAGCAAGCGTTTTGATCTCGGCATCGCGATCGCGGCAGAGCCCGTGTTCCGGAAGCTTCGGAAGCGTCAGTTTGCCGAGGCAGAGGAAGCCTTCGACCAGGCGATCCGCCGTTATCATGCTCAGGCGGGAGGGTTTCTTTTCTACAACCTGATCGAGCCCTACGTCCGCACCTGCATTCAGGAGGGCCAGACAGCTATGGCACAGGGCGTCATCAGAACTCTCGATCGAAATTTCGCCGCCACGACCGGCTCGATCCTCGATCAGGATATCGCTGCAATGCGCGAGCGGATTGAGGCTTTGCTATGAAACGAAACTGACCTGAGAACTGGGCAGGCGGAATTAGATCCTGGATATCATGCCTTTCACTGAGAACAAAGCTGTAGCGAAAACGGCGCCCGACACGCTACACTCCAGCATCGAATAACTACATGAAAATCGAATACAAAACCGTGGTGATGAAAACTCATCAGCGATCCGTGATAAAAGGTGATCTGGAAGAGATCGACGAGAAACTGCGGGTTCTGGGAGATGCCGGGTGGGAACTGGTATCAGTTCAACCACTTTCCGTCGATACCAGATTTCACTACGCAATCTATTACTTCATGCGGAAGTCGGAGTTGGCCTTCACATGATAGAGTGATCAACATGTCTCGGCTGGGTAAATCGGTCTGGAAGATCTCGGGGTTGACGAGGCGGATGGCACAAAGAGGTCAAATAGGGAACCTGCACCCACGCCGACGTCGACATGACTGGCATCGAACTCGGTGTGGCGGAAAAATCATCCGGCTGCGGGTGGAGTCCGCAGCAGCGATTCAGCGAATATCAGTGCCATGGCTCCTCCGCGATCGTCTCTGCCAGAGCTGGCTTTGCGGTCAAGATAGGCCTGGAGATTCGGAAGTTTTCCGGTGCTTTCGCAGGCGCTCTCGATGGTGAGTCCGTCTGTGCCGATGCAGCGTTCGATAGCGGCCCACGCTCTGGTGATGGCAGGGCGTGTCTGGGATTCCTCAAGCAACCCTGATCGCACGGCGTAGAGCAGGGCATAGCTGATCATGCAGGTGCTGGTGAACTCAAGAAAGCTGTCGGACTCGTCGATCACCTGATGCCAGCGACCGTCGTCTGACTGGT
>JBCCBR010000082.1:0-10220 GCA_039033935.1 Verrucomicrobiota bacterium | reverse complement strand
GCTCGTCCGATCGGGACATAGTTCCCTACCAGCGTTCGCATAGCGGGTAGGGACGACCGTCCCCGGTCGTCCGCTTATGGACGATCCGCTGATCTGTGGAAGGAGGCCCGTTCCGAAGTTGAATGGGGCGGCGGACCTTTGAGGACAAAGTTCCCTACCGGCGTTCGCACAGCTGGTAGGGACGACCGTCCCCGGTCGTCCGCCGATGGTCGATCTGCTGATCTGTGGGAGGAGACACGTTTCGAAGTTGAATGGGGCGGCGGACCTTTGGGGACAAAGTTCCCTACCAGCGTTCGCACAGCGGGTAGAGACGACCATCCGCGGTCGTCCTTCTCAGAAGATGGCCTCGCCAGGTTTCATGACACGATGCGCCGCAACAGAACAGCCAAACCGCTTACCTTTCCCATTGCATCGATCGCTTGGAATGGGCTACAAAAGGGGATGTCAAAAGCGATTGCCGACCCCACTGAGTTGCGCCGTTTCGCGGAGGAATTGAAGCGATTCAATGGTGATCTCCAGAATTCGATGTCATCCCTCAACGCCCGCTTCTCTGCTCTCGGCGACACTTGGCAGGATCAAGAGCAGGCCAAGTTCGCTCAGGAATATCAGGACACCATGAAAGTGCTGCGTCGTTTCATCGAAGCATCGAATCAGCAGGGCCCTTTTCTTCTCCGCAAGGCGCAACGATTGGAGGAATATCTCGGCCAGCGCTGATCGAGAAACCTGACTTCGATGGCAGATCGCGCACACCTCACCGATCTTGAGGCTCTGGAGCGTTTCCGCGCGAGCTTGATCGTGGCGCTCGAGCGCTTCAGTGGCGTGCTCGACGAAATCAGCGAAGAAGTGAAGCGGACCCGTTTCTGGTTGCAAAGCGAACAGCGCCAAGTAATCGAGCAAGCGATGCGAAAGTGCCAGCGCCAACTCGAAATGTTGGAAGCCGAGCTTTTCTCGGCTCGTTTATCTAATCTCAAGCAAGCGAAATCGGGCCACCAGATGAAGGTGAACCAGAAGCGTCGCGAGATGCAGGAGATCGAACTGAAAGGACGCGAGCTGAAGGCCTGGGGACGAAATTTCGACTCCACGGTTGAACCCGAGGCCCGTAAGGTCGAGAAGCTCCGACACTACCTGGATCACGAAATGGGTCGAGCGGCGAATCAGTTGACCGAGACGATTCGACTGCTTTCGGCCTATGCCTCGGAATCAGCTGGGGCTTTGCCTTCCGTCGGTCCGACTTCATCGGACAAGAGTTCTGATACAGCTGAGACATGACACTGAATCACCATCGTGGCCGTCTGATTGGACTTTCCCGGGAGCTCTTGCGCGTTTGGCAGGAAACTCAGGAGTCCTGGCGTGACGCGAAGGCTCGTGAGTTTAACGAAACTTACATGCAGCCTCTCTTCGACGAAGTCGACAACGCCGTCACTGCGATCGAAGATCTCGAGAAAATCCTCAAAAAACTCAGAAAAGATTGTGAACTCTGAAAAGACTGTTTCCCTCGCCGCCGGAGAAGTGCTCCGAGCCTTGCGAGATGTCACGAGCGAGATTGCTTCCTATGCGGAGAAAGAAGCAGGGCTGGCTCGCGCCAGAAATTTGCGAGATTCAGACCTCCGTCAAAGCCTCGAAGAGAGTCGTCGGACCATCGAGCGGGAGCGAGATGATGCGATCGAGGCCGCGCAGTCTCGAGCTGACGCGTGGCGAGACGAGCTGGGTGAGGTCGTGGCGGAGAGACGTCGACGTATTGATCGAGCGCAGATCACCGTCCGAAACGAAGTGGTCCAATCGATTGAAGCAGCCAAGGGAGCTCACCGGGGCAACCTCCAGGCTCAATACATGGGAGCGACCCGGGATTTTGATCGTGCCAAAGTCGTGGCCGAGCAGAACAGAGATGCGGCTCTGGCGGAGTTCGCTCCGCTTTCGGGGAAGTTTGAAAAGCTTGAGGAACGAGCGGTCAAATCGATGCGTGGCTACCGCGGATTGCGTCAGCGCTACTTGGATCGACTCGCAAAATCTGGGCAAGCTGACGGTGAGGTGGCAGACCTCGATCGCCTCGCCTCGCTTGGTAAGCCACTCGCGAAGCGCACCAAGTCCCTTAGTGGTAATGGATTGCTCGCCTGGTTTGGATGGGTCCCCTGGTGGGTCCAGATTATCGTGGTGCTCGGCATCTCCGCAGTCGTGCCGTGGGGCTCCGGCCTCATCCTGGATGCGCCCATTCCATGGCTTTGGGCGCTCGGCGGCGGAGTGCTCGGCGCGGTGTTTGTCTTGATTCTCTATGCGATTGGTCAGGCCTCAGTGGCGAGCTTTCTCCGAAAGTCGGGTAAATTAATTGATGAAGTCGCCGCAATTCGAGGCCGTCATGTGGGGGCGATTGAGGCCGCCTACGATGATGAAGTCGGAGCCGCTGAAGCCCGGTTTATTGAGATCAAACAAGCCTTTGAATCAGGGATCAGTGGCAAGGTCGAAGAGGGCTCACCCAGTCGCTACCCCAGCCCGGAAGCGGTCGAGCAGCGTGCCGAAAGCCTGCGCCAAAGACTCGCTCGACTTGAAGAGACTCGTCAGGCTTCCATTTCAAAGACACTTGAGACCAAGATCGCTAAAATCCAGCTCGACTTCCAGAATCGGCTCGACCAACTCGGAGGGGATCAATCTTCCTCTGCCGCTGCAATGGTCGACGATCTCGACCAGCAAACGAATGTGTTAAGCGGCCGCTGGCTTGAGACAGTGGTTCCGACCCATCAGAAACTAGTCGCCGAATCTGATAGCAGTGCGGAGTGGCTCGAACTCGCGCCGGATTCCTGGGTGGCCCCGTCTGACTTTGGCGATTCCCTCGTGATCGGGCAGCTGTGTTACCGAGGCGAAGACGCAGAGCTGGCAATTCCCCAGAGTGGTGAATTCTCCCTGGGATCTGCGATCGATTATTCGCTCCCGGTGAGATTGCGAGTTCCGGACAGGGCATCGGTTCTGGTCGAGACAAAATTTACCGGGCGCGAGGATGCGATCGCTTTTCTCAATACGGCCGCAGTAGGGTGGCTGCAGGCTTCTCCTGCCGGTCGGATTGCCTTCTCACTGATCGATCCGATCGGTCTTGGAGAGAGCTTTGCAGGGCTGATGCACCTCGCTGACTACGAGGAATTGCTGATTGATACCCGCATCAAAACCCAACCCGATGCGATCGAGCGTCGGCTCGGTGAACTCTGCGATCACATGGAGAAAGTGATTCAGATGTATCTGCGGAGCGACTATGCGACGATTTCAGAATACAACGAGGCGGCTGGCAGCATAGCCGAGCGATACCATTTTCTGGTGGTCGCCGACTTCCCCAATGGCTTCACCGACCTGGCTACGAAACGTCTCCTGAGCATAGCGAGCGCTGGTGCTCGCTGCGGAGTGTTCCTATTGATGCATTGCGATCAGCGGTCTGAGATGCCTCCCGGATTTCGCCTCGACGATCTCCGCAAAAGCTGCCTCGTGATTCAATCGGGTAACGATGGCTTTTTCCTCAAGGAAAACGAGGTGTCTGGCGCTCGGTTTGAGATGATATCGGCCCTCTCGACGGAGCAGCTCTCGACCTGGGTTCATCGCCTCGGCGAAGCAAACCGCGATTCGAACCGGATCGAGGTGCCATTCTCAGAAGTTGCTCCGCGGGACGATCAGTGGTGGTCGCGTTCGACAGCGAAAGAACTGGTCGTTCCGATCGGGCGCACCGGTGCGAGCAAACTTCAGTCTCTTGCACTTGGAAAAGGGACCTGCCAGCACGCTCTCATCGCAGGCAAGACGGGGTCGGGTAAATCGACGCTTTTCCACATTATCATTACCAATCTGGCGCTCTGGTGCGATCCTGATGAAGTCGAATTCTACCTGATCGATTTTAAGAAAGGGGTCGAGTTCAAGTGCTATGGTGATCACCAGATCCCTCAGGCAAGAGTCATCGCGATCGAGAGCGATCGAGAATTCGGCCTCAGCGTTTTGCAGCGACTCGATGGCGAACTGAAGGAGCGCGGCGAACTATTCCGCAAGGCAGGGGTGCAGGATGTGGCTGGGTATCGTGAGACTCAAGGGGCTCGGCCAATGCCACGAACCCTCCTCCTGATCGACGAGTTTCAGGAGTTTTTCGTCGAAGACGACGCGATCTCTCAGCAGGCCGCTGTTCTCATGGATCGGATCGTGCGACAGGGGCGGGCCTTCGGCATCCACGCGGTGCTCGGCTCGCAGACTTTGGGAGGGGCCTTTACGCTCGCCCGGGCGACCCTGGGACAGATGACGGTTCGGATCGCCTTGGCCTGCAATGAGGCTGATGCCTATCTGATCATGGACGATTCGAACCCAGCTCCGAGGATGCTGACACGCCCGGGAGAGGGGATCTATAACGACAGAGCCGGTGCGGTCGAAGCGAATTCGCCTTTTCAGGTGGTCTGGTTGACCGATCAAGAGAGAGATGCAGCGCTTTCGAAGCTGGCAGGCAAGGCGCGTGAGGGAGGTTTCGTCGAGCGGCCTCAGGTCGTTTTTGAAGGAAATGCTCCCGCCAGGATCGAGAGCGACGATGCCGTCAAACAGGCCATCGAGAGCACGAAAGAGCGCCAACCGTTGCGCCTTTTCCTCGGCGCCCCCAATGCAATCAAAGCTCCGACCGAGGTGCGCTTCGAGCGCCAGTCGGGTTCGCACCTCCTCATCGTCGGGCAGCGTGACGATGTGGTTGACTCGCTCGTCGCGATCGGGGCGAAGGTGGCCCGGGAAACTTTAGCTGATCAAGTCCGGCTCGTTGTAATCGACGGACGTTTCTCCCAGCCCGGGACCGAGGGTTGGTTCCTTGAGGCAGTGGCAAAAGTCCCGGATATCGAATGCCCGGCAGCCCATCAGATAGGCGACCTCCTCGTTGGCTTGTCCACTGAGATGCAGCGCTACGCTGATGGCAGCGAAACGCCATCAGAAAAATCGACCCTGATCTTTATCCCAAGCCTTCATCGCCAGAAGAGCCTACGCCATGAGGAAGATTTCAGCTTCTCGCTCGATGACGATGCCGGTGAGAAACCAGCCGACGCGCTTCAAAAACTCATCAGTGAGGGGCCGACCTGGGGCTATCATGTAGTCGCCTCCCTCGACTCTTACGGGAGCGTTGGGCGAATGTTAGGCAGAAAAGCAGCAGGGGAGTTCGAGAAAAAAGTCCTCTTCCAAATGAGTGCAGCTGACTCAGCCAGCCTGATTGATTCTGGCAAGGCAAGCGATCTGGGGATGAATCGAGCGCTCTACTACGACGAGCCGAGTGGGGCGCTCGAGATCTTCCGGCCGTTTGCCCAGCCGAGGTTGGAGTGGTTTTAGCAGCCTTGCCCTGGCAAAGGGTGTGCCAAGCCCTTTGCCAGATACTATTCGAGGCTTGTGAGCGAGAGGCTCACGGCGATTGATCACCACGATTTCTGAACGCCGAGAATGAACATCCAGTCCATTCCGAGTTGAGGGCCATCGAGATCCTGCCAGAGCTCACGCCCGACTTCGGCGGCGACTCGAAATCCAGAGAGTGCGCCATCGGTCGCGAGGTAGTTGACGCCGTAAAAAGCGTCGATCCGTTGACCGCCACGGAGGTCGGGGCGTGCGGTCGGGACTGGTCCGCTGATGCGAGGATCTTGACCATCGATGTTCCCCCAGTTTCGGTAAGCGAGGCGAAGTGAAGTGCTGACATTATCGCTCAACCGCAGAGCGACCCAACCAGTCGTGTTGAATTCGTTGCCGAGGGAGTAGCCTTCGTCATTAGTCCCAAGTCGAACGACGCCGAGCGCCTGGGCGCCCCATGAAAAATCGCCATTCTGGCCGAGGACGGTGACTCCAGGGTGGAGATCCCAGGTGCCTGAGCCGAGCTGCATCGGGTAGGGGAGCCGTACTGGCGCCGGAGCTACCGGGATACTTCCGGTTTCGGTGATTGAACCGGTCGGGGCGCTCAGTCCGAGATTGAGATGACCTTTCATCGACTCCGTCTCAAACAAATTGATAAGACCGCCGAAACGAAAATCGCCGATCCCTTGAGAATGAGTCCGGAAAGTCGTGCCATTGAAAATGAGATGATCCATCGCCCGATCTAGCACCGGAAGCATGAACATGAGCGTGAGGTCATCGGTCGGAGCGACCATTGCGCCAATCATCTGCATCTCCGTCTGCATGTTTGTCGGCGTGATGCGGAACTCGCCACCACCGGGAGGAGTTGCGACCTGCTGGGGCAGCACCGTGTCAGATCCGACGTAGTTCGGACGCATGTCCATCCGCATGTAGCGGTATGAGAGCATCACTTCGCCAGCTTCGTGGGTGTGATCGCCCATCACGCCAATCGGAGCGTGGGAGTCGACTCGGTGGGTATCGAAGCCGAGGGTCGAGTGGGTAATCACGTCAGTCGGCTGTTTCGCCGAGCTGAATTCGCCGGCATTGATAAGGGATAGGGAGGCAACAAAGGCCAAAAACGAGAGAGAATATTTCATGGTAGGTAAGTGGTAAAAGAGTGAATCAATAGAAGAGGAGGCTCCGCCAGATCGTGTCGACGAATGGGTCGATCACAGGTGCTTGCGAAAGATGAAAGGAAGCCTCGGATGCGGGCCGGGAGCCTGGTGGACCCACAGAGAGACGAGGCGTTCGGAGCGAAGAAGATCAGCAACTAAGACTGATGATCAAGCCCGTGCAGAACAATCGGGCGGCGGGGTCGGGAGGAGATGGAAAACCTCGGGCAGACCTTGTTGACGTGGGGAGAGGTCAAACAGCTCCGTCGAAGGGTGCCCCAGTCTCGGCAGACGAGCGGGGTTTTCGGCCACGAGAGGAGCTTTTGCGAGCAGGTCCAGTAGATGCTCATCCTCTGAACTGCGCTCGGCAGCGATCGCCTCGCAGCGGTCGCAGGGAGCTTCGCCCGAAACTGTCTCAGCGAGCATTTCGCTGAAAGAGATCGCGGGCTGTCGCTGGGAGATCATCTCAGCCCACGTAATCGTCTGCATCACGGCCCAGTGAAGATCGGTGACGATCAGGGCAGCGAGCGGGATTAGAAGTCTGGTGAGAAACCAACGCACAACGGGGATCAGTAGCGAAAGCTGTTTCACATGTCAAATGATTGCCTCGACAGCTCGTCACGAGGCGTCTAAACAGAGCAGGATGAGTCAACACGTAGCTTTTGTGACCGGTGGAAGTAAAGGAGTCGGTCGTGGGATCGCCTATGGATTCGCAGATGCCGGGTGGGATGTGGTGGTCAATTACTTCTCTGACGCGACGGGAGCCGAAGAGACCCGCGAGGAAGTCGAGCGCCGTGGTCAGCGCTGCCTCACGGTCGGTGGAGACGTTGCCTCGAAGGCGGATGTGGAGCGATGGGTCGAGGAATCGGTCACCGCATTTGGCCGCGTTGACTGTCTCATCAACAACGCAGGACGACAGACTTTTGCGCCCCTTCTCGATTTGTCGGAAGAGGATTGGGACCGGACGATGAGGACTAATTTGAAGGGCGCGTTCCTCTGCACCCAAGCGTTTGGGCGCCTGATGAGGGATCAAGGTGAGGGAGGCTCAATTATCAATATCGGCTCGGGTGCGAATGTGGAACCCTTCATGAATCTGATCGATTATTGTGCCTCAAAAGGTGGGCTCCAGCAGTTGACTCGCGTCAGTGCCTGCGAACTGGGCCAATACAAAATTCGGGTCAACTGCGTCGGTCCCGGAGCAATCGAAATCGAGCGGACCAAAGATGAGTCAGACGATTATGCCGGCACCTGGTCTCCACTGACTCCGATGGGACGCATCGGATATCCGAAAGATGTCGCGAAGATGTGTGTCCACCTTGCCAGTCCCGAATCCGAATTCGTGACCGGCCAGACGATCATGGTGGATGGAGGTCTCTGGACCAAAACACACTGGCCCTACGAGGTTTGAAAGCCTGCCCTCTAATAGATCACTTCCAGCAAGTTGCTGTAGTCGTCAGTCCAGAGCGTGTCGGCAGGTTCCCCGTAATTCCAGTCGCTGGCGTAGCCGAGAGCCTCAAGTTCGAGGTGGAGGGTGTCGTTCCTCGTCACCAGGATCCAATCGGAATAATAGGTGTGATACTCGTCCACCGGGGGCGAATACTCGATCCGGGTCGCTTCGAATCCTGTTTCGTCGGCCAGGTTTCTAACCAAATCAGTGAGGTCGAGATGCAGGTTGCTGACATGGACGACAATCACTCCGTCTGGTTTGAGGTGCTGGCGGTAGAGCTCAAAAGCCTCCACCGTGAGCAGATGGACGGGAATGGCGTCGCCACTGAACGCATCGACAAAGAGCGCGTCGAACTGATTTGAGCCACTGCTCGCTAACTCTTGTTCCAGGGCGATGCGGCCATCCGCGATGACGACCTCGACATCGCCGAGAGAGTCGGCCAAGTAGGTAAATTGTTCGTTCGCGATTTCGGCAACGAGTGGGTCAATTTCATAAAATCTGACCCGGTCTCCTTCGATCGCGTGGGCCGCAAGAGTACCAGTGCCAAGTCCGATTACTCCAAAATGTTGCGGGGCTCTGACGCCGTTATCCCGAGGGGAACCGTGATCAAAGTAGAGCCCGACTCCGCTCTCTTCGCTATAATAGGTGGCTGTGAGACGACGCCACTTTTCGTCGAGATACTGTCGTCCATGAGTAATGCGACCGTGATAGAGAGCTCGGTAACTGCTGTCACCGAGCGAGAGTTCCTCATAGACTCGCAGCACTCCATAGAAGCCACGCTTGGCAACGATCATACCCTCTGATGCCTCGGCGTAGGGGGCCCTCAAGAAGAACCCAAGAAATGGCAGCGGAGCAATCCAGAGAACACATCCGATGATGATCTCGGGCAGGGCGAAGCCTGGGCGCTTTCGCAATGCCAGCAGCCTCGTCACGACGGTGAAACTGACGAGGATTAGCAGACCGGCCATGATCAGAGCGAGTTCCGCAAAACTGTCAAAGATGAGCGGAGCGATCAGGCTGACAAAAGCACCACCGAGAGCTCCACCAAAAGAAATCGCGAGGTAAAACCCAGTCAGGTAACGAGGGTGAGGCTTGCGCCGAACGGTTTCCCCATGACAGACAAGACACCCGAAGAAAACCGCCGAGCTGTAGACCGCGATTTGAGTGTAGAGTGGGACCTCTTCGCTCGCGAACTGCTGATTGAGAAGGTAGATGGTTGCGGCAAAGGCAAGAACCGCGAGAGGGATCGCGAGGCCCCGCTTGTACCAATGCTCGCCGTCGAAAGCGATGATGAAGGTGAGGAGATAGAGAGCGAGTGGTAATACCCAGAGGAAGGGCACCACCGCGACATCGCGGCACATCTGGTTGGTAATTGCGAGGAGGAGGCCAGATCCGCAGGCGGTGTAGGCAATCCAGGTCGCCACCGTAATTGCGGATGGACGAGTGCCAGAGCTGACCCTGTCGGTCTGCTTTTTTGCTAATTGATCTGTCATTGCCACCTTCCAGAAACGCGCCGCGCACCAGGCCGCGCCAAGCAGGTAGAGACCGAAGCCAATCGACCAGATCCAGGATTGGAGTCGAAGACCGAAGAGGGGCTCAATCAGCGCGGGGTAGGTCAGCAACCCGAGAAGCGAGCCAATATTCGAGACGGCGTAGAGGCGATAGGGTGAGCGGCCGGGTGCGGTCTCAGCAAACCAATGCTGAATCAGCGGACCGGAAGCGGCGAGGAGCAAGTAGGGAAGCCCCACCGTGACGGAAAGCAGGATCAGGATACTCCCGATCGGGCTGGACTCTGAGCCGTCTGGCTTGAGATCCGGATCCGGTGCGATGGGCAGCAGCAAACAGGCAACGATGAGCAGGGAAATATGGATAGCGACCTGCAGCTTTCGCTTCTCCCGGAGAAACGTGACGAGAGCGTGGGCGTAGGCGTAGCCAAGTAACAGACCAGTCTGAAAGAAGAGCAGGCAGGTGCTCCAAACGGCAGGCGAGCCCCCATACCAAGGCAGAATTGCCCGCGCGACGACGGGTTGAATCTGAAAGAGAAGAAAAGCACCAATGAAAATGGCGATGAGGAAAGCGGCCATGGAACAGAAAAGGAACCCCTTTTGAGACTATCGGTTTGCAACAATTTTGCAGATGGGTCGGAGTGGTCGACACCAAACTACTTCTCCTTGGTTGGATCGTAGAAAATCCGGATCTCGGCCTCCTTGGTTCCCAACAATTCCTGCGCCCGTTTCAGGGCGTTGCGGGTCGAGAGGTTCGGGTTGCGTGGGTTATTCATAAAAATGTTATCGCGACTC
>JBCCBR010000081.1:0-10253 GCA_039033935.1 Verrucomicrobiota bacterium | reverse complement strand
CTGTCGATTTTATGGCAGCATGTGACGCCAGGTCTTCGGCCAACACTCCTGGTTGGTCTGGTTTTTTCAGTGATAGCTTTTGATGAAGCTCCTCCTCGTCGAAGATTCCGAGCGGCTCCGCGAGACGCTCGAACTCGCTCTGCGTCGCTCTGGTTACCGGATCGATGCGACCGGGGATGGACGAGAGGGGCTCGAGATGGCGCAGGATCGTGATTACGACGCAGCAATTCTCGACATCATGCTGCCCTCGCTCGATGGGGTCAGCATTTTGCGCCAACTCCGGAAGGAGGGCAACGAAACACCAGTCCTCTTCCTGACCGCCCGGGATAAGATCGAAGACCGAGTCGCCGGGCTCCGCCTCGGGGCCGACGACTATCTCGTGAAGCCTTTCGCTCTCGGCGAACTCCTCGCTCGGATCGAGGTCCTCTGTCGCCGAGCCTATCACCGGGCGAGCAGTGAGGTGCAGGTGGGTGACCTGATCCTCGACTCCGCCGCTCGGACGGCACGCCGTGCCGGGCATGATCTCGACCTGACCGCGCGAGAGTTCGCCCTCCTCGAGTATCTGATGCTCCGAGCCGGTCAGTCCGTGACCCGCACCGAAATCGAAGAGCATATCTACGATGCGCTCGTATCGCCGATGAGCAACGTGGTCGACTCCACGATCTACACGCTCCGCAAGAAGCTCGCGGTGGATAAAGAGAGCCGTCCTCTCATTCACACAAAACGAGGCCACGGCTACCTCCTCGAAGAGAGGCGATGAAGTCGATCCAAGGTCGCCTTTCTATCTGGTTCCTCGGCAGCTTCGCGCTCCTCTGGGCCCTCGCCGCCACCGGCGTCTACCTCGCGGTGCAGCGAAGTCTGATCGCATCACTGGAAGCGGAGTTGGCGGTCGATGCCCGAGGGGTGCGTTTCGCGGCGAAGGGCTTCGACGCGGGTCTCGGAAACGATCCCGGCGCACCAGCAATCCCAGGAAACCGACGTCTCCGCTCGATCCTTCCCGAGTTTGACAGCGCTGAGGGCGGAAAATATTACCAGATCTGGGACGAGACCGGAGAGATTGTCTCGCGCTCGCCCAGTCTCGGCAGCCGCCTCTTCGACCACCCCGGCCCAAAAGCAAAGACAAGCGCGACTTTTCACAATCTGACGCTCGAAGACGCCGGTGAAGTGCGCGCCCTGCTTCTCTTCACCCCACCCGGCAAAAGAGAAAAGGGGCCTGGGCCAAAGGGAAAAGGTAAAGGACAGGCCCGACAGGACCGCGCTGCCAATCCCGGCATCATCACTCTGATCGCGAAAGAGACTGCCTCGATCGAGGAGACACTCCGCTCTCTTGCTGGTGGACTGGCTCTCTTTGGCTTCATCCTCCTCGGTGGCGCTGTGCTCCTCGTCCGCCTCGGGATCCGGCGCTCTCTCGCTCCCCTCAATCGGCTCGCGAGCGAGACGACGCAAGTTGATGCCTCCTCTCTTCACGAGCGCTTTCATGACGACGACGCCCCGCGAGAGCTTGAGCCCGTTTATTCCCATCTCAATGATCTCATCGCCCGGCTCGAGTCGAGCTTCGAGCACGAGCGTCGCTTCAATGCCGACCTCGCCCACGAGATGCGCACCCCCGTCGCCGAACTCCGCATGATCAATGAGGTCGCGCTGCAATGGGAGGACCAATCGGGCGAAGTAACCCACCGCAATTCTCTTGAGATCGCGACCCAGCTCGAGTCCATCATTGAGAGCCTCCTCACCCTCGCCCGCTGTGAGTCCGGAGAAGTCTCGACAATTGAGGAAGCCCTATGCCTCACCACCGTTGTCGAGGAAACCTGCGCCCGCCACGCCGAGGCCGCTGCTGCCCGAAGCATTGACTTTGAGCTCCAATCCAACGGTACTGAACCCACCATCTCCGCCGACCCTTCGCTCTTCCAGCACATCCTCACCAACCTCATCTCCAACGCAGTCGCCTACGCCCCCGAATCATCTACTGTCGCGATCAGTCTTGCGAATGACCGTCTCGCCGTGACCAACTCCGCCCCTCGTTTAAGCGACGAAGATCTCCCAGATCTTTTTCGACGCTACTGGCGGAAGGACCCAGCACGCTCAGGCTCAACCCACACCGGGCTCGGCCTTTCTCTCGCCCAAACCTGTGCGCAGCTCTGTGGCCTGACGATCGAGCCAACGCTGGAGGATGGGGTTCTGACGATGCAGGTGGGGCCTGATCGAGATCCTGAGAAGAGCAATCTTTAGAATTTTTGGGTCAAAAGACTCTTGCTCCTGATCTTGATCTTGGTCCTGCTCTTGTCTTCCAGCCGCGGGGCCTCAGGACTGAAGACTCTCGGGAAGGTTGCACCTACCGAAGTTGCAACCTTGCGAGCTTAGAACACCCGGGGACTGCCTGCCTAGCGAAGCCTCGCGCGAAGGCGGGGGTTTTCCTCCGAGAGCACTGGCATTGCGGCCCGGGCAGTGAATGAGTCTCACGCAAAGGCGCGGAGGCGCAAAGGCATGAGCTCTGCAGGGAGTGGGGAGTCAGATTTGATGGAATCCGCGGGAAATCAATCCCCTTCCTCATCCATTCACTAGCCAAACTTTGCGCCTTTGCGCCTTCGCGTGCGGCCATTCCGAAACCCCTGTCCTTCCGTCTTGCAGCAGCGGTCCGGCAGCGAAACCATCTGCGACCTCCTGAGGCTCTGCGGAACAGCCGGGGACGGCTATTCTCCGAGGTCGGCGTGATGACGAGGTTGTTCCTCCGAGAGCACTGGCATTGCGGCCCAGGTAGTGAATGAGTCTCACGCGAAGGCGCGGAGGCGCGGAGGCGCAAAGGCATCGGCTGCACAGGGAGTGGGAATCAGTTTTGATGGGATCCTCGGGGAATCGGTCCTCTTCTTCATCCATTCACTAGCCAAGCTTTGCGCCTTTGCGCCTTCGCGTGCGGCCATTCCGAAACCCCTGTCCTTCCGTCTCGCAGCAGCGGTCCGTCAACGAAACCTTCTACGATCAACTGAGGCTCTGCGGAGATCACGAGTAAGAGCAAGATGGGGTCCGAGGAAGTGGGGTGACACCGGCACGAGGTTCTGCGGTCACCCGCAAATACTCGTGAGAATCTCGACTGCTCGTTCGATCTCCTCTTCGGTCGTGAAGATGGATAAACTCAGGCGCAAGCTGCTGAGGGCTCGCTCATCACTGAAACCCATTGCTTTTTGAACGTGGCTGGGCTGGCTCTTCCCAGTCATGCAGGCACTGCCGGCCGAGCATTGCAGGCCGGCAGCATCGAGAGCCGGGAGCATTTCGGCAGCGGTCTTACCGGGGAAACTGACATGGGCAACGTTGCCAGTTCGGTTCTCGCGAGCCCCGTTGAGCTGGAGCCCCGGGATCTGCGCCGCGAGCGCCGACTCGAGTTGATCGCGCAGCGACTTGACTCGGTCGAGCGTCCCATCGGCAGCGGCATGCTGCATCAAAACAGCCGCTTCCCCGAGCCCGACCGCGTAGGCGACATTTTCCGTTCCACTGCGTCGGCCTGACTCCTGTCCCCCTCCTCGGATCGCGGGCTCAAGCGGACTACCCTGCCTCACGTAAAGGGCCCCGACTCCTTTCGGTGCGTGAAATTTGTGGCCGCTGATGGAAAGGTAATCGACCGGCACCTCGTCAACCCGGACCGGGACTTTGCCAACGGCCTGGATCGCATCGGTGTGAACCAAGCAACCAGCAGCTTTCGCCATTTCCGCGATTTCTGGGATCGGCTGGACCACACCGGTTTCGTTGTTGGCCCACATGATTGAGACGATCCCGCCTGCGGCCGAGGCGAGCTGTCTCTCCAAAGCCGAGAGGTCGACTCGTCCGTTCTCCAAAACAGAGATCCGCGAAACCTGGAATCCTCGTTCAGCGAGAGCTTCGGTCGGTCGAAAGACGGCGCTGTGCTCGATCGTGCTGACCAGAATGTGGGGAGAGTCGACCGGGAGGGCTCCTGCCATCGACTGAATGGCGAGGTTATTCGACTCGGTCCCGCATCCTGTGAAGATGACTTCGTGAGGCGAGGCCCCGATCCACTCAGCGACCCGCTCGCGAGCGGTTTCAAGAGCCGCTTTGACGGCACGCCCCGCGCTATAGCCTGCCGAGGGGTTGTGCCAGGCGTCGCGAAGAAACGGTAGCATCGCCTCAAGAACCTGAGGGTGAACCTGCGTGGTCGCATTCGAGTCGAGGTAAATCGGCGTGGTCATGAGAATCGATCAATCACCTGAAATGAGACTCGGCTTCTTGTCAGTGATGAGTGCTCTTCCAAATTCCGAAATCTGGGACGTAGCAGCCAAGAGGCGCTCTTCGGAAGGATTCGGCAGGGTGATGATCTTGCGAGGCGCTTCGTAGTTGCCCTTTCCCCCAATTCGATAGTGCTGGTCGTAGTGCTCGCTGAGGAGGGACTCGGTGAAGGCCTCCCAGCGCCCAGCCGCTGCGAGAGCTTTCCACTCGGATCGTTTTTGAGTCGAGTGGTAGCGGTGCAAGCGATCGATCGTTTCGTCGATGCGCTCAAGATCGTCGAGCCAGTCCCGATACTCGCTGAGGATATGAGCGGCGCGACTGGCTACCGGAGAATCAATCTCGATGACCGGTGCTCCTTTGAGTCGCTGCCAGATTGGGTTGGGTAAGTTGAGACGACCAATCTTGGCGCTCTCGGCTTCGACAAAGACCGGGCGATTGGAATTCATCGGCGCCACCGCGTCGTAGAGGAGAGATTCGAAACGCTTTTGAGCTGGCTGTGGGTTTCGGCTGTCTCCCCCGAAGACGGATCCTTTGTGGGAAGCGGCACTCTCGAGATCGAGGACCTGCTCACCCGCCTCATGCAGCCTCTGCAAGATAGCCGTCTTTCCCGCTCCGGTGTAGCCGTTGAGAACGACAAAGGGCAGCGACGCCCCGCGAGCTTGCAATGTCTCAAGCACCGCGGTGCGATAATTTCGGTAGCCACCCTCAAGTTGCCCGACCGACCAGCCGACATCGGCGAGCACAGTCGCGAGACTCCCTGATCGCTGGCCTCCTCGCCAGCAATAGACGAGCGGGCGATAGTCTTTCCCTTTTCCAGCGAAGTGGGTCTCAAGAAATTCGCCAATATGCCGGGACACGATCGCAGCGCCCTGCTTCCGCGCCTCGAAGGCGGATCGCTGTTTGTAGATCGTGCCGATGGTGACGCGCTCTGCATCGTCCAGCACCGGCAGATTGATCGCTCCGCTAATGTGATCTTCGGCGAACTCGCCAGGTGCGCGAACATCGACGATTTCATCAAATTCCCCAGCGCGAGGAGGCCAGGAGACGCTGATGAGATGACGATTCATGGGCGAAGTGGGTGCCACGGCGAAACACCTTACAGCCTTTTGAGTAACGAGTTTATGTGAAATTCTACCGCGACAAATGGAGCTGAACCGTATTTAATAGTGGTTGGAAGAACTTTACGTTCCTCCTCCAAGATCCAATAAACATGAAAAAATTGATCGCAACTATGGCAATGGCGGTCCTCGCTTTCACCCCAGCGGTGATGGCTGAGGAGGTCACCTATATTGCCGGGATGACCGGCGTAACATGAGGCGGTTGTAAGCGTGACGTCAGTTCGGCGTTTGGCTCACTCCCCGGCTTCCAGTCCATCACCATCGAAAATGGTGAAGAGGCTGGCACTCAGAAAATCACCGTCATTACGGACGGCTCCGAAGAAATCACCAAAGAAGCGGCTATTGAGACGCTCGGTGACAAAGCGAGCCGCTACGTTGTGACCACTTGGGCGGCTGCCGCAGAAGGCGTCACCTACGTGGTCTCAATGACCGGTGTGACGTGAGGCGGCTGCAAAAGAGACGTCAGTTCGGCGTTCTCAAATTGGCCGGGTTTCCAGACTATCACCATCGAGAATGGTGAGGAAGCCGGGACTCAGAAAGTCACCGTTGTCACCGACGGTTCTGAAGAAATCACCAAAGAGGCAGCTGTCGAGTCTCTCGGCGACAAAGCATCGCGCTATGTCGTTCAGGATCTCGCTGTCGCAGAGGAAGAAGCTGAAGAAGCCTGATTTTCTGTTTCAAAATTAATTTGGACAAAAGCCTCGCTGCTCCGGCAGCGGGGCTTTTTTTGTTGTCATCGCGCGGGTCTTCGAGTCATAGCAAGGCCCCGCTTAGGCTTCCCCGCCTTTTCGTTATGTGCTAAAGTGATCCCGGATGGTAGTTATCACCGAAAGCTCAGAAGTCGTGGCCGACGATAAATTCAATCTCCGGATCTGGGAGAGTATTTGCGCGGACCAAGATATCGCACACCTACCACACAAAATTGAAACGAATGAGCTCGGACAAGTCGTCATGATGCCACCACCGGGCCGTTATCACGGCAACTTCCAAGCCGAGTTTGCGGCTGAGTTTCGACTTCATGTTAGCACCGGAAAAGTGCTTGGTGAATTCGCCCTATCCACCAGCAAAGGGGTCAAAGGACCTGACGCCGGTTGGTGTTCCGAGGAGCGGTGGGAGGAGCAGGGTGACGCACCGATTTTTCTGACGGCCCCGGAAATCTGTGTCGAGGTGATGTCCGATTCCAACACCGAAGCAGAGATCGCACAGAAGAAAGGTCTCTATTTCGAAAAAGGAGCCGACGAGGTCTGGATCGTGTCGACCAGCGGTACGGTCAGCTTTTTCCCGAGGTCTGATCCGTCGACGCCGCTGACAGATTCAGCGATTTGCCCACCCTTCCCGAAGCAACTCTGAAATCAGACAGCACTATTTACCCGGCGCTTCGCCTCCAAAGACCGCAGGTGCAGAACGACGTTCACGAGGCGAAGGAATGGGCCACTACTCTGGCGCCGATTAATCAAGTCCCGCCCTCAATCGAAGATGGGATAAAAGGTATTGAATGCCGCTTCGCCAAACTCAGCCGGATCGTTAAACCGTCGGTGCCGATCGAGCTTTGTGATCATCTGCATTTCTTCCGCCGATAAAACAAAATCGTAGATGCCGATGTTCTCTTCGAGATGTGCTTTGGTCTGCGTTTTCGGAATCGCGACGGTGCCACGCTGCACCGCCCAGCGCAGCGCAATCTGACCAATCGACTTTCCATGGGCAGACGCAATATCCGCCATCACCGCATCGTCGAACAAAGACTCGCTCTCTTCAGCCATTGAGAGGGGCACGTAGCTGGAAGCCCCAAAAGGCGAGAAGGCCGTTACCTGCACGCCCGATTCCTGACAAAACCGAAGCAGCCGCTCCTGCGCCAGGTAGGGATGCATTTCCACCTGATTCACCACCGGTCGGATTCGGGCGTGGGCAAACAGGTCCCGCAGCAGAGCTGTGTTAAAATTGCAAACACCGATCCGCTTCACGAGGCCGGCTTCGACCAGTCCTTCCATCGCTCCCCAGGTCTCTGACAGGGGCACATCGATCGGCTTCATCGCCGGATTCGGTGCGTCGGGATCAAAAAACCAGCCGGGAGGGTAGCGTGTTTCGAAAGGGACGTAGTCGAGCGTCACTGGGAAATGGACCAGATAGAGATCCAGTTCATCGAGCCCGAGATCGGAAAGAGTCCGCTCGCAGGCCGGGCGGACGTGCTCGGCGCGGTGGTAGGTGTTCCAGAGTTTCGAGGTGATCCAAAGATCATCGCGAGACGCCCCCCCAGCGATCGCTCGACGCAATCCCTCGCCGACCGCAGACTCATTTCCATAGTCGCAGGCGCAGTCGAAATGGCGATAACCGATTGATATCGCCTCCGGGATGAGGTCCGGAAGCACCTCGTCCGGTATCTTCCAGGTCCCCAGGCCGATCGATGGAAACTCACCGCCATCGGCCATATCAAAAGAATCACTCTGCTCGCTCATCCTGCCATCGTTAGCAGGTGCGAACAGAGTGACAAGTCCGGGATAGAGGGGCAGCCCGGAAAATTCCGACGAATCAGGCAGTCGCTGCGCTGCGAGCTCGATCGAGCATGGCTTCGATTGCAGCCTCGCTCTGGACCCCGCGAGCGGACTCGACCGCTTCACCGTTTTTAAATACCATCAAAGCTGGTATTGACGTGATTTGAAATTCCCGCGCCAGATCCGGTGAAGCTTGGATGTCGACCTTCGCGACAACCGCCTCACCGCCTTGCTGCTCGGCAATTTTGTCGATAACCGGACCCAACATTTTGCAGGGACCGCACCAGTCCGCGTAAAAATCGATCAGGACCGGGACCTCGGAGTTGGTTAGAGTTTCTTTGAAAGAATCGGAGTTGAGAACAGTTGCGCTCATGCAAGTTAAGTCGTTCGAGGGACGAGGAACCTTACAAGGCTTGTTCGCTGAACGTTCCGAACACCTTCCCCCAATAAGCCACTTGATTCGACTCGGTCAGTGCCTTTCCTTGTCGGACACAAACATTACTAAATGCGAAGGATCAAATCATATCTTCTTGTTGTCGCAGGGGTCTCTCTGGCGAGCGCTTTTGCGCTGAAAGGGCTGGCGCGAAATTCAGAAACGGCTCAGGGCCAGGAAACCGTTGCCGAACAACCACTCGAAAAAACCGGCGAAACTGCTGGAGGCGGCGATGCTCAGGCAGCAGCGGTCAGCGAAGTTGAAAGCGGGCTGGGAGACAATGTCGCTCTGGCCGAGGCAATCCGAGCTGAGATTCTTAAAAATCACCCTGAAAAGTCGGTCGAGGACATGGAGGCCTACACCAGTGTCGTTCCCAAAACTGGTGTGGAATACGAGATGTTACCCATTCCGGGTGGTGAATTCATGATGGGCAGCCCGGAGGACGAAGAGGGTCGCGAAGACGACGAAGGGCCGCAGCACAAGGTGAAGGTATCGCCGTTTTGGATGGGAAAATTTGAGGTTACCTGGGATCTCTACAACCCCTTCATGATCACCTCGGAAGCGCGCAATAAAGACGGATCTCCCGTCACAATCGAGCCCGACGCGGAAAACGTCGAGATCGTTTCCAGTCCGACCGCTCCCTACACCGAAATGAGCTTTGGGATGGGAACCGACGGCTACCCCGCGATCTGCATGACCCAGCATGCCGCCCTCAAGTTTTGCCAATGGCTCAGTGCTCAGACAGGGCATTTTTACCGGCTCCCAACCGAGGCGGAGTGGGAATTCGCAGCTCGTGGAGGCCTGACCGGTCCTTATTCGGTGCCTGCTGATGAAATTGAGGAATATGCGGTGGTCGACCCCGACCAAAGCCGAGTCGGCTATGAGCAGGTCGGCACCAAAAAGCCAAATCCTTTCGGTCTTTATGATATTCACGGGAATGTCATGGAATGGGTGCTCGACGGGTATGTCGAAGACGTCTATGCGAGCCGCAGCGGAGTCACCGTCGACCCGTTGGTGGTCCCTACGTCACTCTATCCGCGAGTCGTTCGCGGTGGATCATGGTACGATCCGCCAGACTGGTCTCGCTCTGCACGCCGCGTTTTCTCAGAAGACTGGTGGAAAGAGCAGGACCCGCAGCTCCCTCGTTCGATCTGGTATCACACCGATGCGGATTTCGTCGGTTTTCGCCTTGTTCGGCCCCTCGAAGTGCCTGATGCCGAGACGATGAACTTCCTCTGGAATCTCGGCCGCGAGGGTGCCAACGGGGAAAGTTGAGGCCTTTTTAGGAAGCAAAGGGTCGTCGCAGGCCAGAGGCCTGCGCTCCGAGGGGTAGGCGTCCTCGCCTGTCCTGCAAAGCCTCGGGCCTCTTCGCGAGAGCGCTCACCCAATCGGCTACACGCCAACCTCTCCGATCCATCTGCTGCAGGCCAGAGGCCTACGCTCCGGAGGATAGGCGTTCTCGCCTGTCCTGCAAAGCCTCGGGCCTCTTCGCGGGATCGCCCACCGCTCGGCAACACGCCAAACTCTCCGATCCATCCGCCGCAGGCCAGAGGCCTGCGCTCCGGAGGATAGGCGTCCTCGCCTGTCCCGCGAAGGTTCGGGCCTCTTGTGCCGCTCTCAGCATTCGAGCTTGCCTGAATTATTCACCCTGAACTTGCCAGCCCGCGAAACGGCGGCGTTGCGGCATGACTGCATTTGGGGCGTAGGCTCATGAATTTTTCTGGCCAGAGACCGCGTCAACTTGTCATCGAAATCACGAAAGCCGGATTGACCAGGCTCATCCCCTCGACTTAGGCTGATACCAGTATGAAAGCTCTTCTCATCCTTCTCGCCATCCTTGCCAGTACCCTTCCAGCGATCGCGAACCAGCCGCCTCAGTTGACCGCTGTCGAGGCGGCGCAAATCGCTCAGTCTGATCTCGAGACTCGCGGCCTCCAGTCTGAGATCTACATCGCCCAGATCATCTACAAGAAAGATGGG
>JBCCBR010000080.1:0-10275 GCA_039033935.1 Verrucomicrobiota bacterium | reverse complement strand
CGAAGGACTCAGATGCGGCGGTGAACGCGATAGTCGATGAGCTGCTCGCCAGCGAGCACTATGGCGAACGCTCTGCTCAGCTCTGGCTCGACGTGGTTCGCTACGCCGACAGCGATGGTTACCGCCAGGACGCCTACCGTCCGGATGCGTGGCGGTATCGAACCTGGGTGATCGACTCGTTCAATCAGGATAAGCCCTATGATCAGTTCGTCCGCGAACAGCTTGCAGGCGATGAGATCGATCCCGGTGATCCAGACGTCTTTACCGGGACCGGGTTTCTCAGACTCGGCGTTTACGAATACAACCAGCGCAACGCACGCATGCACTGGGATCTCATCCTCAGTGAGATGACCAATGTCACATCAGAGGCATTCCTCGGTCTCGGGATGGGCTGCGCTCAATGTCACGACCACAAGTTTGATCCAATTTTGCAGAAAGACTATTACGCCATGCAATCGTTCCTCGCGACGGTGAGTTGGCCGACCGACGTGGCTCACGCATCAGCCGAGCGGCGGGAAGAGTATCATCGAGCGGAGCGAGAATGGCTGAAGAAAACCGCGCAAATTCGCGAAGAGATGGATGCCATCCATGAAGTGGCCATTCGAGGAACGAGATCTTATGCGATCGGTCAGTTTCCCGAGGACATTCAGGCGATGTATCACAAGTCAGCCGAAGATCAGACACCCTACGAAGCGCAAATGGCTGCGCTGGTGCAGCGCCAGGTGGACTATCAAATTGGTCGCCAGGATATCGTCAAGAAACTCGGGGATCGCAGCGAGCTGGTCGATCGGTGGAAGGAATTGAATCAAGAGCTGGCAACCTATCAAAAGCTCAAGCCAGCCCCACTTCCATCCGCCTTCGTCGCGGGAGACATTTCCACATCGCCACATGATTCCCTGCTCCAAACTCGGGAAGGCGAAACAGCGGTGACCCCTGCTTTTTTATCTTTGTTAGGGCATGGCGATCCCGAAATCACGGCGACGGATCAAACGACCGGTCGCCGCCGGGCACTCGCCGATTGGATAGTTGCGCCAGAAAATCCGTTTACGGCCCGCGTCATCGTGAATCGAATCTGGCAGCAGCACTTTGGGACCGGGTTGGTCGATACTCCGAATGACTTCGGGAATCTCGGCACCCCACCCTCACATCCCGAGCTGCTCGACTGGCTTGCGGGTCGGCTGATCGATAACGAATGGAGCCTAAAGTCGATTCACCGCCTCATCGCGACGAGCTCAACCTATCGGCAAACTTCTCGTCGCGACCCGCCATCTCTCGCGCGGACGGTTGATCCGAGCAACCGCCTGCTCTGGCGCTTCCCGCCGCGGCGACTCAGTGCCGAAGAAATCCGCGATGCCATGCTGGTTTCCTCGGGCGAGCTGACTCACGAGGTGGGACGTGCCCCGGCATCGAGCGAATCGACCCACCGCGCCCTTTACCTGAAGCGCATGCGCAACACGCCGGATCGCTTGCTAAGCGCCTTCGATGCCCCTCAAGGTTTCAACTCGATGCCGACTCGCACCACCACGACGACACCGACCCAATCGCTGCTTCTGATCAATGGAGACTGGACCCTCAAACGAGCTGAAGCATTTGCGGAGCGACTGACTCAGCCAGCTCGGAAGGTTGAGGAAGCGATCCAAGCTGCCTACCGTCTCACTTGGTCGAGAGAGGCTACCGCAGACGAAGTCGATATCGCGAAGGCCTTTCTCGAATCCCAGAGACAGCTGATCGAGTCTGAGCTCGGGCCAGAGTCGTCGACCAATCGCGATGATACAGCTTCCGAAAGTCGACTTAAAGAACTCGACCGGGGTCAGGAAACGGTCGCGGCACTGCTGACTACCGGGAATGCCGCCTTAAAAATTGAACGCGGATCGGAGTGGCAGGAGCTGGCGGTGCAGGAAAGCTCAATTGAGAACGCTTCTTTCACGATCGAGGGCATCGTCCAGCTCGACTCGCTCTACGACAGCGGAACGGTAAACACTCTCTTCGCGAGGTGGAAGGACGACTCGATGAAGTCTCCCGGCTGGGCGTTCGGCGTTACCTCTCTGAAGAGTCGCTATCAACCGCGCAATCTCATTGTCCAACTAGTCGGTCGGGATCGAGATAACAGCATTCAATACGAAGTGGTCGCTTCCAATCTACGAGTGCCTCTGAATCGCCCGGTCTACCTCGCTGCTGCTATTCGCACGACGCCCACATCAGATGGCGCGATCGGAGGGGAGATCACTTTCTATCTGAAAGATCTTTCAGAGAAAAATGCGGAACTACAGACCGCGACAATACCTCACTCGATTGCCTCGCTCGGAGATCTGTCACAAATCGAGCCAACACTCGGTGGTCGCCGGACTGGTCGACACTTCTGGGATGGCTCGGTCGCGCGACTGCGTTGGAGCCCCGGACTCCTGCCTAAAACGAAACTAATACCATTCGCGGCTTCGGGAAGTCATCCGTCGAGTATCGATCTCCAATTTTCCACTCGTAGCGAATCTCTGCTACCTGAGCAGCTTGCTTGGCTGGGAGCTCCAGAGCCTGATCACGAAAAAGGTAGTCCGTCACCTCAGGCAGCGGCCTGGGTCGATTTTTGCCACGCGCTGCTGAACTCCAACGAATTCCTTTACCTCCACTGATCATGGGCTGCAATCGAATCGACCATCCCCATTCGCGAAGGCAGTTTCTTGAAACCGCCGGATGCGGCTTTGGTGCGCTCGCCTTCTCGGCGCTCAGCGGCGTCGCTTCGGCTTCATCGATCGCGATGCCACCGAGCCCGACCGCTGCAAAAATCCCGCATCGATTGGGACGAGCCAAATCGGTGATCTGGCTTTTCATGGAAGGTGGGCCGAGCCATCTCGATCTTTTTGATCCCAAGCCGATGCTCAACCAGTATGCCGGCCAACCTCTCCCCGATAGCTTTGAAAGACCGGTCACGGCGATGGGAGAGGCCAGCTCGCCACTGCTCGAATCGTGTCGCGAGTGGGCCCGACACGGGCAGAGCGGTCTCTGGATCTCGGATTGGTTCCCGGAGCACAGCAAGATTGCCGACGAGCTTTGTGTGGTGCGATCCTGCGTCTCCGACGGGATCAATCACGCTGGCGGCGTGTGTCAGATGAATACTGGCTCCGTATTTGGCGGCCGCCCGTCACTCGGTTCCTGGATCCACTATGGACTGGGTTCCACGAATCAGAATCTCCCAGGCTATGTCGTGCTGAAAGATACCGATGCGATGGTGGTCAATGGCTCCCGCGCCTGGGGCTCCGGTTTCATGCCAGCGATTCATCAAGGAGTGCTGCTCGATACGGGGGACACCCCAATCGCCAATCTCGATAATCCGGAAGGAATCAGCAATGCCCGCCAGCGAGGCAAACTCGACTTCCTCAAGGAACTAAATGATGAGCATCAATCGACTCGTCTCGATCACCATGATCTCGAAGCCAGAATTCGCAGCTACGAGCTCGCCTTTCGGATGCAGGCTGAGGCTCCCGAGGCGATCAGCCTGAACGAGGAGCCAGACTACATACGCAGCCTTTACGGCCTCGATCGAAAGGAGACAGAAAAGTACGGTCGCAATTGTTTACTGGCGAGACGGCTCGTCGAAAGAGGAGTCCGGTTTATCCAGCTCTACCATGGAGCCGGCAGCAAGTGGGATAGTCACGATAACATCGAGACCAATCACACCCGTCTCTGCAACGAAGTCGACCGACCGATTGTCGGACTCATCACCGATCTGAAACAGCGCGGTCTATTGGACGAGACGCTCATCATCTGGGGCGGGGAATTTGGACGAACTCCGATGAGTGAGAAAGGCGATGGCCGAGATCACAACCCGACCGGCTTCACCATGTATTTCGCGGGCGGTGGCGTGCGCGGGGGAACCACGATCGGAGCGACTGATGATCTCGGACTCTATGCGGTGGAAGACAAGCTTCACGTCCATGACATTCACGCGACGATCCTCGCGTTGATGGGGCTGGATCACACCGAGGTCATCTACCCACACAAAGGCCGACCCGAGCGGGTCGACCTCAATGAGGGGCATGTCCATGAAGGACTGCTCAATGTCTGAGTGAGGGACTACTCCCGATTAGTTACCGTCGTCGTCCAGCATTCTCAGCGTCCCGAAGACTCGGCTGGTGGCAGAGCGCCCTTCGAGCACGTGGAACTCGTCGAAGGCTGCGAAGCCGTCTGCGGTTGAGTCACCGAACTCGATGTCGAGACTGAAGTTGTAACCGCCAATTCCAAACACTTGTTGGCTGGTGACATTATCCAGTTTCACGAAGTCAGCGCTGGCCCACTGATCTGACGTGTTGGCTGTGTTAATCAGGTCGAAGTCGAAAGCAAACTGAGTCGCGGCATAGGCACCATCGACGATCAGATCGAGCCCAATATCAAATCCAACTGACTCGGCCCCAGTACCACCGAGAATTGAGCCGTTGTAATAGGTGATCTGACCCAGTTCGTAACGTTCTCCCAAGGTGATCGAACCTCCCTCTGAAGGGTTGAAATCGAGTGTCGATTTAGAGAGCTGAGGCGCACGCCACCTCTGACCTCCAAAGTATCGATTGATCTCCCAGTTCGTCCAATAGTCGCGACCCCAGGAGAAATGCTGGCTGGTCTGACCGTTTCCAATGTTCACGACCATGGAGCTAGGCCCTTCTGGGTTGGTAAAGCCACCCTGAACCTCGCGGTTAATGGTCAGCTGACGAGGATCAGCCGTTTCGCCCTCGATCTGGTCGCTGGCGAGATCACTCGGGTCAAACCACACGAGAAGGTCCTCTGGCGGGAAGACTCGCGCCTGGACCATGCCAGTGTAGCGAACCTGACGATCTTCGAAAGACTCATCACTGATCGTGAAGAATTTAAAGTCCGCACCACCATCATTGTTGACCCGGAAACCAGCGATCGAAGTGAGATCGGTATTCACCCCGAACTTTTCGATGTCGATCACCTGGAAGAACATCGACTGCCCACCCTGATCACTTGGAGCATAACCGGTATTCCAGGAATACTCGCGGAAGACCAACCGATTTCCACCTGGGATCGGATTACCCGCAGCATCGAGCGGACGGAGATCGAAGGTCGAGTTTCCGTAACGCTCCATCACAACGAGAAAGTCGTTGTTGGTCAGCGGAGAGAAATGGGTATCAAAATCTCCGTCTGTGTGAAGGAGACGCTGTCTCGCTCCACCGGAGTAGTCGATGTAGTCCCTCAGGTTAGTTGAGCTGAGAGTCTCAGCCATTTTGCTAGCGAACTCGCGATAACCCTGGCTGTTCTCATTGTCATTCAATCGTCCGCTATCGCCGTTTCCGCCCCCTTCTCGCAAGTCACCGAGATTGGCAACGACCCGTCCTCCCTGCTTGATGCTGACATCGCCGTCGCGAGCATGGGCTGGGTAGGCGATATTCGAAACGCTGACCTCAAGCACGTTGACATGATCGGCCACGATGGTGCGATCACCGTCTCGAATCGTGATGCTCTCGAGAAAGATCTCACTATTCGAATTGTCGATCACTTCATTCTGCCGACCACCGTCAGAACCGGGGTTGACCATCGCGGTGAAGTCAAGTGTCTCGTCCTGCACGACCCGGCTTCCATTTGTCCGGAGCACGACCTGCTCGATCGCCACATTATTCTGTGTCTGGGTGACATCGAGTGTGTCGACTGTTCCGTCGTTGACATCCCCAAGCTCCTCAATCTCCACATCGAGGTCAAAGGGACCAGTGTAGCGAAGCCCGTTGATGACGCGTCCAGTCTCCGGATCAATCGACGGTGGATCACCTGAATTGTTGTAGTAGATCGCAGCCCCCTCGGGAAGACGTCCCTGTGTCTCGAGAGTGACGCGGAACTCTCCATCGCCAAACTGCTCAATCCCAACCAATGGCGGAGGAAGCACCGACTTCTCGGCAGATAGACTAACTGTGCGGACTGCTGAAGACTCGATCCACTCGCTCCCGGTGCTCACAGCAACCGCCTTGAGTTGGATCGTTTCTTGATTTGTCCACATGTCAGGACTCAAAGCAACGTACTCTGTCTGGTGGCTGTTGCGGTAGTTGCCCAGAAAATTTGCCTGATCTGTCTGACGGGGATCCCCATCAAACCGGTAGTAGGTCGCGAAAGCGTCTCCGCGGGCGAGGAAGTCCGGAATCTCATCGGCATTCGTCACATCGATATTCGCAGTCGGGCTGTTGTCGATCAGATCGAAGTAAGTCAGACTCTTCTCTTCTGATGCGAGAGCGAGCTGGAGCCGCAGCGGTTGGGCGCGGTAGTCATTTCGGGAAATGTTACTCGGATCCCAGACCTCAGTGTCATTGGAATGAGTGTAGGCGATAATCTGCTCACCAGGCTCAAGAACAACCGAAGTGCCAGGCTCGTAGGCACTCCACTCCCCGTTTCCACGACGGAAACGAATCGATCCGGCACCCTCCTCATTCACATCCTCGAGAATGACAGCGAGCTGGTAATCGCCAATAGGATACGTGCCACCCGGCACTGAGAAGACAGGGGGCGCAAGGCGATCAATCGAAGCAGCCGGAGGATCGTAGGGCGATCCAGTCGGATTGGGATCGGAAGGGGCCGTTGTGGTCGTCGTCACTCCGGTCGGCGGAGCCTGATTCGGAACACCGACACTGCTGTATTCCCAGATCCACGGATCATTCGCCGCATACTGCATGCTCGAAATGCGCTCGCTTTCACCTGTTGGAGCCTCAGCGTTTTCATCGATACGGAGGCGCGCGATTCCCGGCACCTTCTCGGTCGTCATCGTGAACTGGCCAGTTGCCGGATCCCAGACGAGTCTCTCCTGATCACTGTTGATCTGAGACTCGCTTAAGTAGACCGGCACGACCCGCGAATCGAGCATCGACCCCGTCATCCCGACAAAGGTGTCTGCATCTTCGCTCGACATGGCGAACTTGAGCTGCTCGATCACTTCTCCTGAGCTGGCTGATGATTCAATCGCTCCTCCGTTCGCCATAAATGACTTCACTGCTGAGTTCAGTGTCGCCTGGTCTGAACTGAGTTTTGCTGACTCCGCTCCGTCATGGAGATTGGTGAGTTGAGGAATTGCCACCGCAGCGATGATGCCGATGACAGCAATTACAATAAGGACTTCGATCAACGAAAATCCTTTGCGAGTGTCCGTTATGGTTTTCATGGTCAATCAAGAAACCATAGGACCAGAACTTGTAAATGTCAAGTTTACTATAATTATTAGAATAGAAAGTCAACTTAGACGTTCATTTTGCGTCTTTGACCACGCTAAAGCCTTCTCAAAACTACAATTTTCAAGAAAGTGCTCCAGACGCTTCGGCAGCTCTTCCTGATGAGCCGTTTGCCATTCCCCGATCGCTTCTGATGCCTCGATGATTGCACCAAGGTGGCCTTCCTGATCCCGATCCCGCCACTCCGTGTCGGAAATGACTTCGATTCGTCGCTCCAGAAACTCGATCAACTGTTGGTAGTCGCTTGCTGTTAGCTCGGCCATTTCACAGGTACTTTTAGTCTCGATTAGAATTAGCGCTGGGGTTTGATGCCATCGTGTCGGGCAGTTTGACGCCTCAGCTGGCGGTAAGTCGGCGCTAATTTGATACGGGTTCCGAGCTGCTCCGAGACTGAGCGAAGAGCCATTCAGGAAGATCCTGCCGCTCGTAGACGCCAGCGGCGATGAGGTGCCCTTCCCCTTCCAGCTCGGAGTAGACAATCAATTCGCCGCCCGCTCCTCGGATTGCTTCAACCATGGTGCGGGAGCGCTCGACCGGGACATCTTCGTCCTGATCACCGTGAAAAGCCCAGATCGGTATTTGCTTCAACGCCTCAGCCGTCTTCGGGTCGCCTCCTCCGCAGAGGGGGACCACTGCTGCAAACATCTCGGGATGATTCGCCGCGATCCGCCACGAGCCGGAGCCTCCCATCGAGGAGCCGGTCAGGTAGACGCGGTTCGGGTCAATCGGGAGGTGCTCGACGAGAGCCGAGATCAGAGCGACGAGGTTGGATTCAACTCCGTCTTTCCACCCGATCTCACGACTGGGGCACTGGGGAGCGAGGATGAAGCATGGGTTCTCGGCCTGTGCTTCTTCCACAGAGAATACTTTTGTCGGCTTCCCCATCTGAGCTTCGTTGTCCGAGCCGCTTTGCCCCGCACCATGTAGCCAGATCAAGAGCGGAAAGCGGTCCTCACCCTGCCAGCGCGGATTGCCGAAGAATTGATAGTTGAGGCCTTCCGCCGAGACAGCTTTGACAAACTCACTCGCAATCTGCTCCGCGAAGGGCCCCTCTTTCACCCCGACATCGCGCGCATCATCGGCAAGAAGTCCCGCGATGTAAGAACGGTCACTTTCCGAAAGGCTCGTAAGCGGGACCTTAAACGTTTCTCGATCGGCGGTGCGCTGGATCCTGACCTCTTCGGCAGAATACTCCAGCATCCTGCCCTCGAAGGTGCGCGATCCATCGGCCGAAGTCCACTGCCTCGCTTCCTGAGCGATGCTGAGACTCGCCCACATCGTGAGACACATGAAAAGGGCTTTCTTGCTCATCCCCCGAGCTTAACAGGAAATGATGAGGAAAACGCGATGTATTTTCACTCGAAACAGTGGCATCCTCGCGCTGAGAAAGCCACCGCTCATGATCAGACTTATCCCGCTCGTGCTTTTGTCTCTCCTGATCCCTTTTCCTGGGCACTCTGGGCCGATCTCAGACTACATCTGCGGAGAAACCAACACGCTTCCGGAATCAATCGAGTCGCAATCCTGGCAGCAAGTCCTCGCGGCACTCGCGGAAGAGCGGACCGATTCAGAAACAGAAAATGGGTTTGAGGGATCGCACACCCATCGCTTGTCTAACGGGTATTCCGCTTCTCTTTTCTACTACATCCCGAAATCCTACGACCCTGCTGAGGCAACCCCGCTGCTCATGACGCTTCATGGTGGCGTCTCTACTTTTCGCTCGGCACCGGGAAAAGACGTCCTTCCGAGATGGAAAGAGTGGGCAGACGAGAATGGGTTTATCGTCGCGGCGCCTTCCTCAAACGGGAACAATCCGTGGTGGTTCCGTGAAGGGGAAGAACACATCCTCGAATCGCTTCGATTTCTCGCAGCCAACTATCACCTCGATCGCAATCGCGTGGTCTTGAGTGGCGCATCCGACGGTGCGACTGGCACCTTCTCACTTGGCACTCGATTTACGGACCTCTGGTCTGCCTGCCTCGCCTGGCAGGGATCCTACCAGGTCCTCACCAACGCCTCGCCCCTGATGGGTGGTGTGCAACCTTTCTTCACTCGAAACGCCGCTTCGATCCCATGGCGAATCACCCACGGAGAGCTCGATGAGCTGTATCCGGGAGCGTCCCAGACCGGGGCAATCAAGCGCCTCGATCGTGCCGGAACCAAGGTAGACTGGGAGGTTCATCCCGGGTTGGGGCATGATACGGTCGCCACAATCGAAATCGAGCAACCATTATTGGCCTCCTGGTTGAGCGGGAAAGAACGGGATCCCTACCCTGATCTGATCGACTGGACTGTGATCGATCCGATTCGATACGGGAGAGCTTATTGGGTAAGGGTCAATCGGCTTTCCCAGTGGAAACAGGATCCTTTCACCGACCTGCCCGACCTCACCGTCCCAGTCTCCAAGCCACGTCCGACCTCGGCGATCTTTGGGATTCAGTTTGATCGCGACTATTCCGGCCGCGGTGCCCGAGTTCTCGGTGTCGCGAATTACAGCAGCGCTCAGAGCAGCGGAATCCGAGGCGGTGATATCATTGTCGGAGTGGGAGATAGAGAGATCGAGAACCTCTCCGATCTCCAATCTGCCATTACCGGCGAGGAAAGTGAATCTTCACAACGCACCGTTCGCTACCTGAGGGATGCGGGAACCTACACGGCGCGCTTCAATCTTTTTCCAGTGAAAGCGCCGATCCCGGATCATTCTCAGGCTGGACGAATTCGTGTGGAGAGAAGCGGCAACCAAATCAAGATCCGAACCCACCAGATCGGAGCCTTTGAAGTGCTCATCTCGCCGGAAGAATTCGACCTTTCGCAAGAAGTCACGATCTCGGTGCAGGGAAATGAGAAATTCCGAGGAATGATTCGGCCTGACTCTGTCTTCATGCTCGACGAGATGCGGGAGCGCTCAGGTGACACTGCCTCTGTCTATGCGCGTCATCACCCAACCCGCCGGACACGGCTGCGGTCACGATGCTTGCACGGCCCAACACGGTACGCGCCGACCACTCCACGGAGACAAAGCCGGGTGCCAGCGTCGGCGGGTCGAATTCGATCTCCCCGG
>JBCCBR010000079.1:0-10343 GCA_039033935.1 Verrucomicrobiota bacterium | reverse complement strand
GGAGTTTGTTCATGATCCAGGTCTGCAGGATGGTGAACAGGTTCGAAACGGTCCAGTAGAGGGCCAAGGCTGAAGCGAAGTTGTAGCAGATGACCAGAAAAATGACCGGCATCAGCATGAAGATCATCCGCTGCGTCTTGTCTCCGGTGCTCGGAGTCATCGCGATTTGGACAAAAGACGTGATGCCCATGAGAATGGGAAGCAAATTGAACCCTGAACCAAGGACGGGGAGCTCGAAGGGTAGGTTAAACAGCGTATCGGGCATCGATAGGTCATCGACCCAGAGAAATGATTCATGGCGCAGCTCGACGGCGCTCCAGAGCATCCGATAAAACGCGAGGAACACGGGCATCTGGATGAAGAGGGGAAGGCAGCTGCCGAGTGGATTGACCCCGTAGTCCTTATACAGCGCCATCGTCTTCTGATTCATCGTCTGAGGATCATCCTCATACTTCTCGCGAATCTCCTTCATCTTCGGCGCGAGCTTTGACATCCGCTTCATCGAACGAGCCGACTTGGCGTAGATCGGCCAGATCAGGAGGCGGATCGCGACGGTGGTGAGGATGATGGCGATGCCGTAGCTGCCAACCCAGCCCTGAATCGCGACGAGTGCGATGATGAGAAGCGAGGCGAGAGGTTTGATCGCCCAGCCCAGCATCCAGCCGAGGATTGGGATCTCGTCGTAGTGCATGACCTCCTGCCGTTCTTCGCCGAGGGCTTTGAGGCGGGAGAATTCTTTCGGGCCGATGTAGATCTCGTAGCCGAGCGTCGACTGATCGCCGGGGTTCATGGTCGACTGCGGAATGCCGAGTCCACCCTCGGCCGCGAACATCCGCTTTTCCCTCGACTTGACGGGATCATCCTCGACTACAACGGGAAGTCGATCTCCCCAGAGGTCGGCTGGGTAGGGGGTATCGGGTTTGATAATGGTGGCGAAGAACTGATCGTTGACACCGCCCCAGTCGAGCTGGCTCAGGGTGAAGGTGTCGTGAGGGATTTCGTTTTTCCCAAAGATCCCGAGGATTTTGCGCCCGCCATAGTGGTCGACCGTTTTGTATTCAAAATCTCCATTCTCACGCCAGAACATGCCGATCTGGATTGACCACTCGTGGAGGTGGAGCGGTTGCGCCGTGCCGGTGTAGAGGTAGCGGCCGCGTGGTTCGAGCACCACGCCGGAATCGTTCCGAATCGTGAGGTCAAAATCAATCGTGTAGGGATCGGCCTCGACTTCAGATGAGGTCTCTGATCCGGCGAGGCGGAAGCTTTTGGTAAGGGTGAGCCCCTCGTCATTCTTAGTTTGGAAAGCAATGGATTCACGATCGCTCGAAACGACGGTCCAGACCGTGGTGTCAAACTCGCCCGGGCCGGTGGTAAGGGCACCGATCGGATGCTCTCCCGATTGGTTGATCGAGATGGGCTCTTCGCCGTCCAACTCAGCGTCGTGTTTGAGCAGCTCAGCATAGTCGATCCCTGCCCCGATATTAGTGAAATGGAGACGGATATACTCGTTCTCGATCACGACGGTGCTCGCCGCGACAGAACTGTCGGCTGTCGCTTCGTCGCCGGCGTTTTCCGGGGTGGCATCCGGTGCTTCGGCGTCTTCGGGCTCTGCTGCGGCTCGCTCTGCCGCCTCAGCCGCGGCGGCTTCGCGAGCGATGCGATCGCGCTCGGCATTTTTGGCCGCTTCTTTGCTCGACCACCAGCCCCATGCAAAGAGCAAGAGAAGGCAGACGAGAATGCCGATCCAGGAGGTTCTATCGAGATTTTTCACGGGTGGAGACAGGATTTTGCTCGGGCTTCGGGGCTTGCGAGGTGGGGGTGGTTAAAACCACCTCTCCGGAGCAGCGACGTTAGTCGCCCGGATGGCGAATGAACGGGCTTCTTTCTACTTTCTTCTTCATTCTTCGGCGCAGCCGCATTTTTTGCGACGGCCTATGTAAGCGGCTTCGGGATGTTTTGCCACATATTCTTCCCAACCGGGGACAGGATCGTAGCCGAAACGACCCCAGGGATGGCATCGGCAAAGACGGCACAGGGCGAGCCAGGATCCCTTGAGCGCGCCGTGAACGCGAAGCGCATCAAGCGCATACTGTGAGCAAGTCGGATCATACCGGCAGCCTCCAAAAGGGCCCGAGAGCAGGTGAAGTGGCCCTGAGATGAGCAACTGGTAGGCCCGCACAAAAAATATCAGGACATGCTTCATGCGACGGGCCTTCCCACTTCGGGTTCGCTTTTCTCTCCCGACTCTCGCCAGATTTTAGCTTTGCGGAGCAACCAGCGCCATTCCTTTTCCAACTGAGCGCTGTCAGCGTTGGAGGCATGTCGGCGGGCAATAAAGACCAGCCAGTGAGGTGGGTGGATCTGGTCCCCGGACCGCTGCAAGAGCCCCCGGATCCTGCGTCGGACCCGATTCCGGGTGACCGCATTGCCAATCTTTCGAGTCGTAATCAGCCCTATCTTAAAGGGGACATCGAGGCCCGGATCGGGAAGGTAACCGAGGACGAGAAACCTTCCTGAAATCGATTCGCCCTCGCGACGGACCCGCTGAAAATCAGCGCGGCGCGATATACGATGGGAGCGAGGAAATTTCATGGGGCAATGTCGGCTTCACGGCCCCCACGCTGTGCGTCGGCAAAGATCAGCGTCCGTGCTGAACGGTGTGACGCTTGTATTGCAGCTCGGCACCCTTAGGAATAAGGCGCTTGCGACCTTTTTGGCGGCGGCGCTTGATCAGGTCGCGGCCTGCTTTGGTAGCCATGCGGGCACGGAAACCATGCTGGCGTTTGCGGGTGCGTTTGGATGGCTGGTAGGTGCGTTTCATGGCGTGAAGAAAGTTTGTCTGACTTCTTAAAGGAACACTCGTCGGCAAACTTCGAAGTTTCCCGGCGAGGGGCGGGATTGTAATCGGCAATCCGAACCCTGTCAATCGGGGGAAATCTGCGGGTCCTCGCAAGTCCGAAACGCGGCTTTGCCCGACTCATGGGGCGTCCGGCAGGGAGAACTCTGCTTCCCGGACAAAGAGGGCATGGCCGCCGACAAAGCTGACGGCGCGGTCTCCGTCGGCATAGGGATCAGAATAGATCAGGACTGTGTTGACGTTGACCGTATCGCTGAGCCCGGAGACGTAGCGAAACGGTTCGCCATTTTGGGTCTGCAGCAGCCTGATAGAGAAGATGTAGCGGGGATACAGCTCGTCGAGGTTCTCCGGGAAAACACCGTCGTGGTCGGAAGCATAAACCTGGCAGGCGAGGCCGAGTTGTCGGACGTTGCTCAGATCCTGCATCTCAGCAGCGCGAGCCTGCACCTGGCCGACGGCGGGCATTATGAGTCCGGCGAGCAGGCCAAAAGAGATGAGGCTGCAGACGACGCCGAGGACGATTCCGGCAATAGCGAGACCGGTCCCGGTGAGGCGACCCTCGCTTTTGTTGATCTTTGTCAGGCCGATGGCCCCGAGGATGATCGAGGGCAGACCGGTGAGGCAGGAAAAGACCAGCGAGAGGAGGCCGAGAATCAGACTCCAGACGGCTAGGGATGAAGTTTTGGTGGAAGCGGTCGAGCCAGCTTGCATGCCCCAATCCAACGGGATTTTGCGGGCAAAGTCAATACGACTCGCCGCAAAACCCCTCGCTCATCGGCCTGTCTGAACGGTCACTCAAGACGTTGCAACTGGCCGATCCCGAACTGGACGAGTTGCTGGTTCACCATGCGCGAAGCGCGATCGTCGACATAGATGACCTTCGGGAAATCCTTGAATTCAATCTCGTGAATCCCGTCAGCAGGCGGATCGCCAAGGGCGTCGGCGAGGTCACGCAAATCGTTGATTGGGTTGCCGTTCACATCGGTGAGGATTGCCGCAGCGATGCGCTCGTAGCCGAGTGTGCTTGGCGTTTTCAGCACGTTGCTGAGGATAACGAGCTTGCGACGTCCTTCCTCTTCGAAGGCTTCGGAGTTGGCGTTGGCGTAGACGAGTCGAAATGGAGCTCGTGTCGCCCACTCGTCGCCCCAGCTTTCGAGGTAGGGCAGGGTCAATTCCTGAAAGATGAGGCCGCCGAAGATCAGGTAGTTGGGGCCTCGGTCGAACATGTAAGGATCGATCAAAAAGTCTTCCGGCGCTTTCCGTTTCAGCTCGACTTCGAGAGTCCTCGGCTCCCCGTCGCGAATGATTTCAAGTGTGAGCGTGTCGCCTACTTGAGCCCCGCCGCGGACGAGATGGGAGAAGCTGAGTTTTCCGTATTGGGGGTGATCGTAGTTTCCCCGCTGATCGATGGGGTTGCCATCGATGCTGAGGATCACGTCTCCGACCTCAACGCCACCGGCCGAGGCCGAGCTGTCATTGCCGACCTCGCGGATGAATATCCCGCCCTCCTGGTCTTCGATCCCACTGAACTCGCGGAGGGTCGGATCCAGTGTCGGCGCAAAGCTGATCCCGAGGCGCGGAAATCCCTGGTAGTCGCCATCTTCGACATCGCTGAGGAAGGCGCGAATCACCGGAGTGGGCAGGACGGTGGCAGTCTGCTCTTTCGAAGAGTAGGCGAGGAGTAGCCCGGCAAGCTTGCCGTCTTTGATGACGGGAAGGGTGAAGCTATTCACACGACTCTGAAGCGAGCCCTTGATCTGGTATTGGAGAAAGACCGAGCCGCGCACAAAATACCGACCAACTCTGACTCGGAGTACTTCAACCTCCGTCGAAACGGCGTCTCCGTTGTCCTCGACCTGCCAGACATCAAGTGTGTCTCCAGAAACCACGCTGTCTTCGAAATCGAGAGGCTGGAGGTCGTCGAGCACTCCGCTGCCCTCCTTCGCTGGTTCGAGGATTGCGAGGTTTGCTTCGTAGTCGACCACCACGATCCGAGCTGGCACTCGCGAGCCGTTGGACGGGTGCTCGAGCTCGACGTAGGTCGCGTTGACGCACATCTCAGCGGTAGTGATGACTCGATTTTCGTCGATCAGAGCACCAAGACCACGTCGAGGAGTGGGTGCACCTTTTTCCCAGGGGCGAATGAAGTTGTAGCTCTGCAATGTCGAGTTGACCCGGACAATTGACTGGTCAGGGGACGTCTCGGCGGACGACTCCAGAACAGTAAAGAGAGAGAGTGAAACCAGGGCCGAGCAGAAAGTCAGGCTTTTGAAGAACATGGTGAAGGGTAGAAAGAGTGAAAAAGAACGGAGGCGAGGATCCATCAGGCAGCGTCAGCCGCAATCGGGTCGTCGGAGGTAGGATTGCTGGAATCGTCTTTTGAAGAGTCAGACTTCTCTCCGGAGTCCTCCGTTTCCCCCTGTTCTTCTGCGTCGCTATTGGAAGGCTCGCTTTCGACCGGTGTGAGCAGCTCTTCGCCAAGCTCGAGGATCTCCGGTTCTTCGATGAAGTGGTCCACACCGACGTTGTATTGCTCCATGATGCGCTGGTGAGCGATCGCCGACTCTTTCCGCTTGAGGACAAGAGGACGGCCTTCGTTGAGGAGTCGAATCACGTGGAAGTCCTCATAGCCTTCCTCGGCAGCGTCACCGTGAATCGCGTCATAGAGATCCTGCAGCACTCGGATCCTGACGCCGTTGACACTGTCGACGACCTGATGAGTGAAATCGCGGAGGTGGGTGTTCGAGGCATCTGGGAGTACTTCGGTGAGGACGATGATCTGGGGGCGTTCCCGATAGACTTCGTCATCGGAAAAATAGGTGAAAAGGTAGCGGGTCTGTAGATCAGAGATTGAGTGCGCCGCCATCATGTTGCGGTCGGCTGGCTGAAATTGCAGACCGGAATAGAGCACAAAGTTTGGCTGTTTATCATACTGTGCCGCCTGGATCAGATAGGGAATAAATCGCTTCAGCTCGAGAGTAATTGATTCCATCTCGCCGTCGCGCAACACCTCGAGATCGACCGTGTCTCCAGCAAATTTCCGCTCAATAATTTCGTTCAGGTCGACCCGCTCTCCCTCGATTTCGATGAAACCGTCGGAAAAAATGGTGTGTCCGTCGATTGACATGAGCACGTCGCGGACCTTCAGAATCCCGCCAGCCGATCCGCTGGCGTCGGGACTGCTAACCATCACCCCGATGCCATCATTCTGGAGACCTAAAGCTCGCCGTTGAGCAGGGTTGAGTATGTTGAGGACTCCCGTCGCCATGTCGACGTAGTGGTCGTAGCTGCCGTCTTCGACATCGGTGAGGAAGCGCTCGATCACCGGGACCGGGATCATGTAGCCGGTGTTTTGAGCGAATGCACCGGAGTAGCCTTGGAAGGCGACGCCCACGACAAGGTTATTTTGAAGGACTGGTCCGCCCGAATTTCCCGGGTTGATCGCCGCATCGACTTGAATTGAGAGGTGATTGTCGACGCTGGAATGAGAGTAGGTCCGAAAATCGATCCGCGAGACAATGCCACGGGTCACCGAAATGCGATCTCCCCCGATGGGATAACCGACCGCAATGACGGTGGTGTTGAGTTTCGGAATTCCGCCGATGTAGAGTGGATCAATCCCGCTGAAGGCGGTCTCGAACTCGGTCTCCGATTGCAGCTCAAGGAGTGCGAGATCACAATCATGAGCGACGTGGATGACGCGTGCTTCGTATGGCTTCGGATCGGAAACTTTCTTAATGTAAATGAGTCGGCCATTGCTGACGACGTGAGCGTTTGTTAGGAAACGGTTCGGCCCGACGAGAAATCCAGTCCCGTTGCCACTGCCCATACCGCCGATATTCCACGGAACGCGGTAATTCGGGTTTTTGGTATCGACCTCGACCCGAACGATTGCATCGAGGTCCACCTCAGAGATGTCTGCCTGGACTGACTCAGGCGGCGGGACTTCGGCAGAGGGCTCAGTTGGCGGCGTTATTCCACCGGGTTGGAGTATCGGATTGTCGCTGGTTTGGGACCTCACAATGGGAGTGTATGCAAGGGCCAAGAGCGCAATCGAGAAGGCAGGAATGAAGAGCCGCTGGGATTTCATGGAAAATGGGAAAAGGCTCTTGGAATCAGGTCTGGGTCTAAGATCCAAGAGGCCGCGAGTCGAAGGTTGGCAGTGTAAGGAACAGGGATTGAAAGTCAACGCTCGCACCGGGGCCATTAGGGCTTCGCTGTGGAGAGAGCGGCGCGATTTTTCAAGATTGTCTCTCAGGATTGCAATCGTTACGCTTTTCGGATGAAGAATTTGATATGCTTTGGGATCGTGCTGGCCGGATTGACCGCTCTCTCTGGGCAGGAGGATCGCCCAGCTGAGGCAGATGTAGCCGACTTCGAAAAGAAGGTGGAGGCGCAGATCGAAGGGCGACTCGTGGCCGAAGCAAAGGCGAGGCAGGCAAATCAGATACCAAATCGTGGCCTGTTGATTCTTTGCGAGTTTATCGAAGTGCAGGGCGAAGCGTTTGCAGATTGGGTTTTTCAAAATCCTCTCTCTAGTGATGCTGGTGAGCTTCGCAAGGCGGTGGAAGAGTGGATCGAAACTGAGCAGGGAACGGCGATCGAAAGACTTGTGGTCACATCGCAGAGTGGCCAGCGAGCAAAGGTCGAGGCGGTGACCGAACAGATTTATCCCACGGAATTCGATCCTGTCGAGATCACCGCCGCCGAAGGTGGTGTGATCCAATCTCCTCCGAATCCAACGGCCTTTGAGACTCGCAATGTCGGGGCGACTCTAGAGGTCGATGCGGTGGTTGGCGAAGGCGGTGAGATAAATCTGAACCTGGCGCCCGAGGTTGTCCAATTTGTCGGTTACGAGGACCTCGAAACTTCAGTCGGGGAGAAGAGCTTAAAGCAGCCGATAGCTCGGTTTCACGCTGCTAAGACGACCACCCAAGTCAATCTTCGCAGCGGTCAGTATGGTCTTGTCGGGGTGAGCAAACTCGCGATTTCATCATTTCCCGAAGATGAAAATGCGGTGCTGCTGATTTTCGTTCGAGTTGATGCCTCAGGCTACTGAGCTGCGGTGTAAATGCTGGTGCTCATTGAATACCTCGCGGTGATCGTCGCCGCGATCTATGGCGTGCTGCTGGCGGCGCGCCAGGGTATGGATGTGATGGGGGTCTTCGCGGTCTCGCTGGTGGTCGCGTTTGGGGGTGGCACCCTTCGCGATCTCTTTCTCGATCGCACGCCGCTCTTCTGGATCGGCAATCCGCACTACCCAATAATCGTGTTCGGCATCGCGGTGATTTCAGGATTGCTCGTGCGATTCCTCGGGAAAATTAGACCATTGCTGGTATATCCTGACGCGCTGGGAATGGCGTTGTTTACGCTATCCGGCACCGGGCTGGCGCTCGCGGCAGATGTCCATCCCTTTGTGGCGGTTCTGTTAGGGGTGATCACCGGGACCTTTGGCGGAGTGCTCGGAGATGTGATATGCAACGACGTACCCGAACTCTTTCGGCCCAGTCCGCTCAACGCGACGTGTGCCTTTGCAGGAGGCTGGCTCTACTGGGGACTGCTCGAAGTGGGGGTAGCGGAACGCTGGAGTCTGCTCGCGGGAATTCTCCTGATTACTGTTTTCCGGATTGTCGCGGTGCGGAGGAACTGGTGCTTTCCTGCCGTTCGATGAGAGGTCGACGCTCGTAACGTTGCACGCATGGAACGAGAGCGAATCGATGGCATCATCAGACTGGCGTGGGCCGATCGGGTTTCGTTTGAGGAGATCAAAAAGCGGACTGGTCTGGCGGAGAAAGACGTCATCAAAGTGATGCGGCGCGAGCTGAAGCCGAGCAGCTTTCGGCTCTGGCGCAAGCGAGTTAGCGGCCGCAGCACCAAGCACCGCAAACTGGCGAAGGTTCGACAGCAGGGGCCGGATGAGTAAGCAGGGTGTTCGGGAAAGAAGTGATCTTGCTCAGATACTCAACAACGATTATTCTAATTCGCGATGCCTTTGGTCTTGGAACTACCTCCCCTTGAAGAGCAACACGCTGCCAATTTGCGGCGCTGGGCGGAGTTGGAAACCGATTTGGGGCTGGCATCAACACCGGATCGAGTGGAAACGGATCGCTTTGGAAACGTCATGATGAGCCCTTTCGCTGGAGGTTGGCATGGACGCCTTGAATTCAAAATTGGGTTGCTGCTCGAAAAGCGTCTCGGGGAAGAAGTCATAATGGAGTGTCCCATCTCGACTAGCGACGGAGTCAGACTTGCAGACGTTGGTTGGTATTCGCCACCTAGGTTTTCTTCAGTGAAACAATTTTCGGCTTATCCAGAGGCCCCCGAAATTTGTGTCGAGGTGGTCTCGCCATCAAATTCCATGGCAGAAATGCACTACAAGCGTCGACTCTACTTTGAGGCTGGGGCTATCGAGTTCTGGCTCTGTTCGCGGGAAGGGAAACTGACGTTTTATGACACTCCAGAGGGCGAATCAGTTGAAAGCTCGGGGCTTTGCCAGGATTTCCCGCACTCGATCGAGGTTTGACAGACTGCTGAAAAATTCCGGCCGCCATTTTTTTGGATTTAGGCGGCATCATTATTTTAACAGCGTCTCAGTTTAGACATTAAATCGAAACTCGACCACATCGCCGTCGGCCATGAGGTAGTCTTTTCCCTCGATTCTGAGTTTCCCTGCTTCACGCGCCTTGGCCTGCGATCCGAGAGCGACGAGGTCGTCGTAGTGCACCACTTCTGCAGCGATGAAGCCTCGCTCGAAGTCGCCGTGGATGACGCCAGCCGCTTGCGGGGCCTTGCACCCGTGCGGGATGGTCCAGGCGCGAGTCTCTTTTTCGCCGGTGGTGAGGTAGGTCCGCAGTCCTAGGAGATGGTAGACGGATCGGATCAGAGTCGAGACTCCTGAGTCAGTTACGCCCATGTCGGCGAGAAATTCGGCGGCTTCTTCGGGATCGAGTTCGATCATTTCTTCCTCAATCCGGGCCGAAATCACGATTGCCTCGGCCCCGTGAGTTTCTGCCGCATAGTCCCGCACTTTTTTCACAAGCGCATGATTGTCAGGATCGGCCTGGGCACCGGCCAGTTCGTCTTCGGCGACGTTGCAGGCAAAAATGGTTCGCTTCGAAGTCAGGAGGAAAAACTCGCGGAGGGTTTTCGCTTCCTCATCCGTGATCTCGAGCGTGATCGCCGGTTTGCCGGAGTCCAGGTGAGGCATCAGCTTGTCCATCAGGGCGACTTCGCGTTTTGCCTCGGCATCGCCCTGTTTGGCTTTTTTCGCTCGCGATGAGTGCCGCTTTTCGAGGGCGGCGAGGTCAGCCAGGATCAGTTCGCTGTTGATGATCTCGATATCGCGAATCGGATCGACCGAACCGAGTTCGTGAATGATATCGTCGTTTTCAAAACAGCGAACTACCTGAACGATGGCATCGACCTCGCGAATGTTGGCGAGAAATTTGTTCCCGAGACCCGCCCCGGCCGAGGCCCCTTCGACGAG
>JBCCBR010000078.1:0-10393 GCA_039033935.1 Verrucomicrobiota bacterium | reverse complement strand
GCACCTTTGCCATTTTTGGCAAAGTAAGCGGTATCGATGTGGGCGCAGACGGCTCGATCCAGTTTCGCTTCGGAGGAAACGTGACAAGGCTCGCCATTCCAGAAGGCACCGAGCCCATTTGCCCCCGAAATCATTTCATCGAGGGCTGGGAAGTAGGCGCAACCAACCTCGACGTTGCCATTGATTTCGAGCGCGAGAAGCACGGCGTAGAGCGGGACACCATGGACGAAAGATTTTGTGCCGTCGATTGGATCAATAATCCAGCGGTAGACCCCATCGCCGCCGGCTCCGTCGCTTCCGAATTCTTCGCCAACGATGAGATGATCAGGGAAACGCGCTCCGATTTGTTCGCGAATGTGCTTCTCCGCATTTCGATCGGCAACGGTCACAGGTGTGTCGTCGCCCTTGAACTCCGGCTTGGCTGCATCCGTTAGGAAGTAGTCCAGCGTCAGAGCCCCGGCCTCGCGCGCGGTCGCTTCGGCAAAATCCAGATAGTCCTGAAGATTCGGGGTTATGTCGGCCATCACGAATCGGTTCAGGGAGTCAGGACGCTATTTGGCAGGCTGCTCTGGGGCAAGTGCGATCTCGACGTCCACTTTTGCTGACGGGGTGGCGTCAGCCTCGATGTCACCCATCGCATATTGAATCCCGTCGAGCATGTGCTGGAGTACCATCGTGTTGGCGAAAGTCATGTCAACATGGCCGAGGTTGGTGAAAAAGAGACGTCCTTCGCCGATATCGCGACACCAACTGACAGGCACGTCGACATCGGCTGGGCCTTCGCCTTCGGCGAGTCGGCCAGCGAGATTGGCTTGGTTCTTTTCATTTTCGAGAGGCTTGAGGTTCGCTTCGTGACTCATGTCGAGGCTGAGAAGAACACGGAGCTTGTCTCGACCTTCGAAATTCTCCGGGCGATACCAGTAGATCTCATCGCGGTGCCAGAAGCCGTTTCCACCGAAGGCAGCGTTCAGCTCATGAGTGGGGTCTTCGACTTTGTAAGCCCAGGTGCCGCCGGCATTCCAGGGGTGGCCATTGAAGATTCCTCCGATCAGAGCAATACCCTCATCCCAGCCGCCGAAGTTGTCTGCTGCGGCATGAAACCCGACAATCCCTTTCCCGCCATGAATGAAGTCAAGTATCGCAGCGCGCTGCTCATCGTTTGGCTTGAGATGGGTCGTGTTGTTGAAAATGATCGCATCGTATTGGGCCAGGTTTTCGTTTGAGAATACATCGTAGGTATCTGCAAAGTCGGCACTGAAGGCTTCGGTCTGCTCAGCGATCGCTTTCATCGCATGATTGCCAAATGGGATCGACGTGTGGATGAAACCCTCACAGCGCCAGAAAACGAGGACTTTGCGAGCCTTCTTCGGATCAGCTGTCCGATCCGGAATTGAAGCTTCAATCTCGCTACGCTGATCTGCAGTCGGCTTTTCGCCGAACCGGGCCGCCGCCTTTTCGGGCCAGGTCTTCGGTTTTTCTTCCTGACTTTGAAGTAAAACGAGCGCTGACGAGAACAACGCGGTTGTCGATAAAATCAGTGGGAGCTTTTTCATTGCGATGCGTGGCTTGGAATTCCCGATAATGTGAGGGTTTGCGGTTTTACGAGTTTTTCAACGACTCAGCAAGCAAGACTTGCACCGGATCGGTGCCGCTTGGGGCCTGGTAGAGTTCTAGCTCGAACTCACCAGAGACGGCAATGAGGTGATCGAAGATATCAGCCTGAATCCGCTCGTATTCGGCCCAGACTTTGTTGGCACTGAAGCAGTAGATTTCAATGGGGAGTCCGCGACCGACTGGAGCGAGCTGTCTCACCAGCAGTGTCATCTCCTGATTAATCTCGGGGTGCTGGAGCAGGTAAGCCTCGATGTAGGCGCGGTAGGTCCCGACATTGGTGAGCCGTCGTCCATTCACCAGATTCTCGGCTGCCTCACTCGCGAGGTCGGTATTGTGCTCTTCGAGAGCTTTGGCTTTTGAGTCGAGATAAGACTTCAGGATTTCAATTTCGCGAAATCGATCCAACATCTCGGCGTCGCATAGTTTCACGGTGTTGGTGTTGATCAGGAGCGCGCGCTTGATCCGTCGGCCATCACTCTCCGACATCCCGCGCCAGTTTTTGAACGGTTGACTGATCAAAGCGTAGGTCGGGATTGTGGTAATGGTCTTGTCGAAGTTCTGAACTTTGACGGTGGTGAGCCCGATTTCGATGACTGTGCCGTCGGCACTGTGGCTCGGCATTTCAAGCCAGTCGCCCAGTGAGAGCATTTGGTTTGAGGCGAGCTGAATCCCAGCTGCGAAGCCGAGGATGACGTCTTTGAAGACCAGCATCAAGACCGATGCAAAGACCCCAATTCCGCCGAGCAGAACGGTTGGGGAGCGTCCGATCAGGATCGAAATGACGAGGATCAGACCGATCAGGATGGCGATCAGCTTGAATACCTGAACGAAAGTGCCGATGTGGAATTTCTTTGAAACCGGAAGATCCCGGTAAATCGCATGAACCGCATTGAGGATCGAATCGATCAGAAAGAAGGCAGCAAATACGAGGTATAGCTGGGTCGCCACGGTGACGAACTTGGCAAAGCCGGGGGAATTGACGAAGAGCCCGGGCGCGATCGCGATGAGGAGAACAGCTGGCACCAAATGGCTCAGCCAACGAAAGACTCCGTGGCCGAGTAGCTGATCGTCCCAACTGACCTTGGATCGGGAAATCACGATCTTGGCTGCACGCAGGACTAGCGGCCGCACCACCAGATAGACCAAGACTGCGGCCACGAGCACGCCGAGGACGAGCAGCGTGAGAGAGAGTGGGGCGACCAGCCAGTCCGCAACCCACGACTGTCGCGAGACCCAGTTGGTGATGAGTTGAGCAACCGAGGCGGCGGATTCTTCTACCGCTGCCGCTGTTTCCTGGATCGCGGTCCCTAACTCACTGCTCTCTTCAGGGGTGGGAGATTCGGTCTCGGTTTCAGGCATGGGTGGACTTGGTCAACGGTTCAAACCGGCGCCAGTGTGGCGAGCCGTGAACCAAGGTCAAGCCTTTGCTCGATACCCAGAACGAAGAATCCGAGAAATTTGGACTAAACATTCGATAGCCAGTTTGCCCAGTAGGGAGGCAGCTCGATCGGCCTCTCGGTATCGAAGGTCTCGCCAGTGAGGATGTCGCGCAAAGCAGAGCTATCGCTCAAAGCCGGATACACATTCCCCGGGACAATTGACTGGGCGGTGGGCGTCAGATTAAACAGGCAAAGGATGGTCTGGTCGGGGTGGACTCTTGCGAAACCAAAGAGAGAGCTACCCAGATCGATGATCTCCATCCCTGAATCGGGGTGGAAGGCCGGTTGTCCCTGGCGACGGTGGAGCCAGCCTCGGATCCGGGCGAAAATGCGAGCCTGATTGCTCTCGCTTTCGGCAAGAATACTCTCCAGCTCATCGAGTTGATAGGCGTGTCGATTGATCGAACGGTAGCGCCCTGTCTCAGCCACGCCAGCATGGTCATTCGGAGTCCCGAGCAGGCTGTGGATGTAGATTGCGGGCACTCCCCGAAAAGCGAGCAGTAGCGCCTGGCTGCAGAGGAATCGAGTGATTCCGAGCTCGGGATCTTCCGGATCAGAAAGCGCGTCTCGATAGGTGATATTTAGCTCGTAGGGAGAATCACTGCCGTCTGGGAGGCTCCGGGTCGACACCTCGCCACCCTTGGCTTTGACCTGATCGATGATCCATTCCCGCTCGCCACTCGGGACGAGTCCATCGAGTGGGCGGACACCGATGCCATCGTGCGAAGCGGTGAAGTTAAAGAAGGTCTGGCCCGTTGGAAGGTCAGGGAGCGATTGGGCCCAGGCGGTGAGGTGGGTCGCATCGTTGCGAAGCAGCGCGTGGAGAAGCAGGGGAGGCAGGGCAAAGTTGTAAACCATGTGCGCCTCGTCACCGTCGCCGAAGTAGCTGATATTTTCCTGATGAGGGACATTGGTTTCTGTCAGGATGATGGTCCCCGGAGCGACGATGTCGACCAGGTCCCGGAAGATCTTGACGACTTCGTGGGTCTCGGGCAGGTGGATGCAGGAGGTGCCTATTCGTTTCCAGAGAAAGGCGATTGCGTCGAGTCGGAGGATGCGAACTCCGTGGGTCAGATACTGGAAGAGAATGTCAAAAAACTCGAAGAGAACATCTGGATTCTGGAAATCGAGATCGACCTGGTCCTCGCTGAATGTAGTCCAGACCCACTGCTCTCCCTGACGAGTCGCCGTGCGGGTCAACAGAGGAAGCGATCTCGGGCGGACCACTTCGCTGAGATCGACGGTCGGATCAGTCGGTAAGAAGTAATTTCGAGCGGGGGCGATGCCGACGACGAAATCGCGGAACCATCGGCTCCTCCTTGAGCAGTGGTTGAGGACAAGATCGAACATCAGCGAGAAGCCCTGTCCGAGTCTCTCGATGTCTTCCCAGGTGCCATTTTCCGGGGCCACCTCTCGGTAATCGATCACGCTGAATCCATCGTCTGAGGACCAGGGGTAAAAAGGCAGCAGGTGCACAGTGCGGACAGAGCCGTGGGCATGACGGTCCAGAAAATCCCGCAGCGTAGCGAGAGGAGTCGCGTCGGGAGAGCGGATCGTGTCTGCATAGGTGATGAGGACGACATCGTTTTCATCCCAGAGCGAGCGCGGCGGACTGACCTGATCGTTGCCAATCCCGTAGCGACCAATCAGGGCTTCGAATCGGCGCATCAAACCCGGCACCGCGGCCTCGCCATAAAGGCGGGCGAAACGTTTCGCGATGCGGGTGGCTTGGTTTTTTGTCAGGGCAGTCACAGATAAAAGGCGGTTAGGAGACTGTGGGAAAACTCCTTCCGCAGTCTTCTTGCAGATTTATCGCCTGGACTTCGTTGTGATATTTATTGAGAGCTATGGCTATCAATAAATAGAACGCCTCGCCAGTCGATAAATCAGCTGCGAATCCAAGCGGGTTCATTATTTCAAAAGTCTCTTAGTGTGCGGGCGGCGTGTCGGGAGTCCAACCAACCAGTGAGTTCAGCAGATTTCGGAGGCTGCGCTGTAGTACGGTGTAGCTGTAGTAGCGCGAGGCGACCTCATAATTGTGTTGCACGGTTTCTTCCCGGTAGTGCTCGTCGTCGAGGAGACGGCGGGTCTCATTAACCGCGCCGGGTGAGACGAAGCCATCCATCACCGCAAAGCGAAACCCTTTTGGTTCGATGTCTTCGATGTAGATCGAGTAGCGGTTCACCAAGACCGGTTTTTTGAAATACACCGCCTCAAGTAAAGCATTTCCAAAGCCCTCGTAGATACTCGGGTAGGTCACAAGATCGCAGTGGGGATAGAGATCCCACAAGGTGTAGAGCTTGCGCCCCTCGCTGTCTCGCTGGCGTACTTCGGATACCCTGTCCCCGATGAAAAGCAGGGGCACGCCCTCGGCCCGCGCCAGCTCCTCGATCAAAGTCTGATACTCGAAGCCCTCGTCGCCAGCGTCGTGCGAGATCACCAGCTTGCAGCGCGGATCGTCGAGCATCGCGAGGAGCTTGATGGCATGCTCGATGCCCTTGCGGGGAACGATCCGGGTGGGCTGGAGGATGAAAATATCCTCTTCGCTCAGTCCGATTTCAGAACGCACGTCTCGGCTGTAGCTGTCGGGTGGTGGGGCCGGAACGTCGAAGTCGAAAACATTTGGGATAAGCGTGGTTCCGACGCCTTTTCGCAGTGAAACCTGCTCCTGAGCGGCGGCGTTGATGACGGTGTGCGCCATCCCCGGAAGTCTCGGGGGGAAGGCCGCGTCGAGGTAGTCGCTGACGCCAGAAATGGCGAATCGGGTCCGCTCCCAGTAAAAGTCATGGTGATGGCCGATCGAAGGCAATCCGGTTTCGAGGAGATACTCGGTAATAGCGATGCCGAGAGGAATGTTCATCGGAATCGCGAGAGCATTCTCCGGGATGAGGATATCGATTTGGAAATGATCGACGAATTCGCGCAGCGATTCTTTGAGGTAATCCGCCATCACCCGGATGCGTTCGGAAACAAAGGGGTCGCGCGTCGTCCGATTCCAGCAGCGCTCGTTGATCCAGGCGATCTCTGGATGGGCAAAGTGGGCTTCCGGGACGCACATCGAGATGCCAGTCTGGCGGTCGCTGTTCCCCGAAAACCAATGGCTCACGTGGTGGTCCCGCCATAACACCTCTGCCCACTTGGCGCTTTCGAGGGAGACACCATCAGTGCCCGCGAAGCGCGTCGATACGAATCCAATATTCATAACCCTGCCGGATTGTAGACCGAGATGTCCTCAGAGCAACTTCAAGGCCAAGGAAGCCTGGATCGCATGTGGGCGACAGGTCGTTTCGGGAGCCTGTAGCCGCGCTTTTCCAAAGGGGGGTGGGGTTGCCGGTGCGGGCGGTGCTTCAGCTCCCCATTTTTGCAAATGGGGCTACGGGTTATAGCCGCGCTTTCCCAAAGCGGGGTGGGGTTGCGGACTTTAGCCGCGCTTTTCTAAAGCGTGGTGGGGCTTGCCGGTGTGGACGGTGGTTCAGCTCCCCATTTTTGCAAATGGGGCTACGGACTGCGGGGCAGGAGAGCAGCTCGGGCGTCGCCCTTCAAACTCAGCGCGGGAACTGAAAAAAATGTTCCGGCCTGACGGAACCGTCGGCGCGGAATTGGACGGCTTCTTCGCTGAGAAGACGCTGCTTTTTCCGAAGCTTCTCACCACCGGTAGCACCAGCGTAGCCTCCCAGGGTCAGGTCGGTGCGGACAACCCGGTGGCACGGCACTTCGGGCGCGAATGGGTTGCGGCGCAAGGCCTGACCGACGGCCTGATTCGACCGGCAGCCGATGTGTCGAGCGAGTTCTTTGTAGGTGGTGACTTTTCCGGAAGGGACCTTCGAGATCGCATCGTAGACAAGTTGCTCAAACTCGGTCGGTGATCGCTTTGTCATCTCACTCATCCTCGCCATGGTAGGCTGTCGCGATCCTCTAGACCAGGAGACAGTTGAAAAATTCCTTCCGCAGTCTTCTTGCTGATTTATCGTCTGGACTTCGATGTGATGTTTATTGAGAGCTATGGCTATCAACAAACATCACGCCTCGCCAGTCGAAAAATCAGCTGCGAATTCAAGCGGGTTCATTATTTCAACAGTCTCTTCGACCAAAAGCGCTCCGAATTCCGAGCTTGGCCTTGGGCGGATTTCTTCGATACTGAGGCAAGATGTTAGACTGGTTTCAGCCGATGATGCCAGGTCTGAATCTCGAGATTCTGGCCTGCTACATCATTCTCGCCGGGGTGGTCCTCGCTTTTTTTCGCGAATGGGGTCCTCCCGATATGGTGGCCTTGGCCGCGATGGGAGCATTGCTCCTGCTCGGGATTCTGCCGCTCAAAGACTCAGTCGTCGATGGGGCGATTGAGGAGCGGGGATTGCTCAGCGTATTCAGCAATGGGGCTCCGATCACGATTGCCTGCATGTTTGTGCTGAGCGCTGGCCTGGAGCGCTCTGGAGTCATCGATCTGCTTGGTAAGTTCTTCTCGAAGATTGCCGGACGGAGCGAGCTGCGAGTGATGCTGGTGATGATGACTCTGGTGGCGGTGGCCTCTGCTTTCGTCAACAACACTCCTATCGTGGTGGTGTTTCTCCCGATCGTTTTGGTCCATGCGCGCGCTGTGGGTCTCTAGGCTTCGAAGCTTCTGATCCCGCTTTCCTTTGCCTCAATTCTCGGAGGCACCTGCACCCTGACCGGCTCTTCCACCAACTTGATCATCGACGACGTCGCGCAGGACTACGATCAAGTCGCTTTTGGGATGTTCGAGCTGACCAAGATCGGCGTTATCTACGGCGTGGTCGGATTTGCCTACCTGCTCCTCGTCGGGCGAAAGTTGCTTCCGAATCGGAGCTCGCTCTCGGAGCTGATCGATTCGGATGTTTCACGTGAAGTGCTGACCCAGTTTCAAGTTGAGCCCGGTTCGCCTCTGGTCGGGAAAACCCTGATTGAGACCCTACTGAAAAAGTATCCCAAAGCGCAGGTATTGGAGGTGCGGCGCCGGGGGCGCTCTCTCGAGACACCGCTCAATCAGCTCGAAATCCGCGAGCGCGACCGACTGCTCGTGACGATGCACGGGGAAAACTTTCAGCGCCTCAAAGAATCGGGTGGCGTTCGATTTCCGGGGCAGGAAGAGCTTGCCCTGACCGAACTCGAGACCCGCGAGTTGAAGATGCTGGAAGGCATCATCGGGCCCCAGTCTCGGCTCGTCGGGCGAACCCTCAAAGAAATTGGCTTTCGCCGAAATCATGGGATCAACGTGCTCGCGATCCATCGTCAGGGTTCAAACCTGAAGACCGATTTTAATGAGGCTAAACTCGCTTTTGGCGACACGCTTTTTATGGAGGGCCCTCCCGAGGCGTTTTCTCGTCTGCAGTCGCGACAGGATTTCGTGAGCCTCTCCGACACGCCCGAGCTGAAGGTCGATTCACGAAAGGTATGGATCGGCGTTGGCATCGCGGCGCTTTTTGTGGTGGGCGCTTCGTTGCAGTGGCTCGCGATCCCGGCGTTGGCGATTCTGGCGGCGCTTGCGATGATGCTGCTCCGCTGCGTCAGTCCGCAGCAGGCCTACGAGGCCGTCCAATGGAACATCGTGTTTCTCATTTTCGGCATGCTTGCGCTTGGGCTTGCAATGGAGCAAAGCGGGGCAGCGCAGCAGCTTGTAAACGGTCTCATGGCTCTGGTGGGGGACTATTCGCCCTTTGTGATCCTCGCGGTGGTTTACCTGCTCAGCTCGACTTTGACCGAGTTGATCAGCAATAACGCCGTTGCCGCCTTGCTGACACCCATTGTGATTGGCATTGCCGACAAAATCGAGTGGCAGGGTGTCGTCGGAGTCGATCCTCGGCCTTTTATTGTCGCGATGATGCTCGGCTGCAGCGCCAGTTTTGCGACGCCGATTGGCTATCAGACCAACACCTACGTCTATGGCGCGGGAGGCTACAAATTCACCGACTTCCCCAAAGTGGGTGTTCCACTCAATTTGATTCTCTGGGTCGTCGCCTCTTTCCTGGTTCCGATTTTCTGGCCGTTTCGCTAATAACGCCGGTAGGGCACAAAAAAAACGTGGAGCGGAAGACCGCCCCACGTTTTGAAGTATTCCCTTGGGAAAAGTAATCAGTGGTTGTGAATGCCACCAATACCGCCCCACTGATACTGGAGCTGGAAGTAGGCAGCATGTTCGCCGTTCAAGTCAGCACGATCGGTGTAGTCATACTGAATCTTGGCGCGAAGGTGCTTCTTCGGATCGAGGAAAATGGTATAAGCAGCCGAGAGGCGGTGCGCTTCCGCGACATTGAGTTCGCCTGCGGAGATGTTCCCGATCCAGTCGTGGCGGAGACCGATGGTTGATCGATCGTCGAGTCCGTAGAGGAAACGAGTCGAGAGTCCGTAGTCGTTGAAAGAAGACTCTCCGCCGTGCTCTTCGTCGAAGTAATCGACGTGGCGTCCGATGAACTCAGTCCCAATGAGGGTAGCGCCGTCGCAGAATTCAGGGCCGTTGCCATGGTCGTGACCGTTAAACACTTTCTGAATCCCAGCGCCGAAAGCGTGGGTGTCACGTCCGAAACCGTTTTCGCCGGTAGCTACCGAAGTAGAGACGATGATGGTGTCGTCGACAAAGGGACGGAATTTGTAGTCAGCGGAGAAGACCCAATCGTTGAAGCCGGAGTCGTCGATTTCGAGGTGATGCTCCTCCTCTTCTTCTTCCTCGTGGTGCTCTTCCTCCTCCTCATGACCATGCTCTTCTTCCTCCTCATCGTGTCCGTGACCGTGAGTGCGAACTCCGCCAAAGGCGACCGTGAGCACGCCCATGTTCCCCGGAGTCTTCGCGATCAGCTCACCACCGAGAGTGGTCAGCTCGCCCTCGTTAAGGATGCGTGCGTTGACGAGATCCTGGTTCACGAAATCCCACGCGTGGATGTGCTGATGATTCTGCCGACCAAAGGTGTTGAAGAAAAGACCACCTCCGACAGACAGCGTGTCAGTGAGCTCGACGTGGATGAAGGCCTCTTCAAGGATCGCCTCCCACTCGTCTTCGCGCTCAAGCCCGGTGCCGTTGACGAGACCGGTGACGCCATTGTTGAAGTTGAAAGGCAGCGCTATTTCGATGGCTTGAAAGCCAAGGTCTTTGATCGGATCGTGATCGCCGTTTGCGAAATCAGAGACTTCCGATCCGCTTTCGACGACTCCGCCGACCCCGATTACGAAAAAGCGGGGATCGACAATCCCACCGATCACAAACCCTTCGCCGGTGAGCCAATCGACCTCGCCGGGGACGTATTCGTAAACTTCATCAGTCGGCGTAAGTTCCTGACTGAAAAGATGATGTGAAGAACTGAGAAGCAGAATTGCTAGGGGTATTAGTC
>JBCCBR010000077.1:0-10438 GCA_039033935.1 Verrucomicrobiota bacterium | reverse complement strand
ATTGCTGAGTGTAGCGCTGGCGCCCGGTGCGGTCGCTCTTGATGATGGTCACCGACGTTTCGTCGTCTGCAGTTGTCATAGGCCGCCAAGATAGGGCACGCCCGCCACGGTGCGATAGTGGGGCTCCGTTGACCGCTTACCCTGAAGCCTACAAACCGATTCTATACGCGACTCGAGGTTAAAAATTGAAACCGTTCACCCGACCCTGACAAGTGCCTCCGCGCAGCGCATCCCATCGAGGGCTGCGCTGACGATTCCGCCGGCGTAGCCTGCCCCTTCACCGCAGGGGTGGAGTCCTTCAAGATCGGGGTGCTGCAGGGTTTCCTGATCTCTCGGGATGCGGACCGGGGAGCTGGTTCTGGTCTCGAAGCCAATCAGGTTTGCCTCGTCGCTGATGTAGCCTGGCATTTTACGCCCAAATTGACGCAGCCCTTCTGCCATCCGCTTGGAGATGAAATCGGGCAACAGCTGATCAATCCGCGTCGGGCTGAGACCCGGTTTGTAACTAGTCGGGGGCAGCTCGGTGGAATCGCGCTCTGCCAAAAAATCGACGAGACGCTGGCCCGGAGCGACTTGCCCGGTCTCGGTGTTTCCCGCCGCGATTCGCCCCGCGCACTCAAGCTCGCGTTGCAGCGCGACTCCCGCCATCACTCCATGCTCTGGCTCAAAGTCTGAGACATCTTCGGGTTCGACGGTGACGACGAGTCCGCTGTTGGCAAAAGGGGAATCCCGTTTCGAAAGGCTCATGCCATTGACGACGACTTCGTCGTTTTCGGTCGCAGCCGGGACAATAAAGCCACCCGGACACATGCAGAATGAATGCACCCCGCGATCTCGAATCTGAGTGGCGAGCCGATAACTGGCCGCAGGTAGCAGCTCGTGGCGGCGCTCCTCGCGATCGTGATGGTACTGGAGCGAGTCGATCAAGGGCTGGGGATGTTCGATCCGGACCCCGATTGCAAAGGGCTTTTGTTCGAGGCGGACTGCGTTTTTGAGACAGAGCTGAAAGATATCGCGAGCGGAATGCCCCGTCGCAAGAATAGTCGAGTCTGCCACCAGCTCTTCTTCGTGATTCACGATGACCCCATCGAATCGGCCTTTCCGAACGAGGAAGTCGGTCACTTTCGCCCCAAACCGCACTTCGCCGCCAGCCTCGCGGATCGTCTCGCGCATCGCTTTGACGACGTTCGGAAGGAGATTTGACCCGATGTGAGGATGCGCGTCGGTGAGGATGCGAGGGGGCGCACCATGGGCGACAAAGGTCTCGTAAACCGTCCGCACGGGACCTCGCTTGGTCGCACGGGTATAGAGCTTGCCATCTGAAAACGTTCCGGCCCCGCCCTCGCCAAAGCAGTAATTGGAATCTTCGACCACTGTCCCACGCCGGAGAATCGGAGCGAGATCAAAGCGACGAGCCGAGGCATCTTTGCCTCTCTCGAGGACGATCGGACGCCAGCCTCGTCGTATCGCGGCGTGGGCGGCGAAAAGTCCGGCAGGTCCGCTTCCCACGATCAGCACGGTTGGTGCTTTGACTGGTAGAGGGGGAAGCTGGGCCTTCAAAGGCGGATCGTCGGGCAGATCCCGATCGAGTCCGACCTCGACCCGCATCTGCACGCGGACCCGACCGCGTCGCGCGTCGATCGAGTGCTTCCGCAACCTGAGATCGTGGATCCTCCGTGTCGGGATTTTCAACCGGCGGGCTGCGGCTCGCCGCCGCGCCATATCGTCTTCCGACTGCTCAAGCGGCAGCACGATGTCGACGGTTGGCGCTGTGGTAGTCGAAGCCATGCTCGCGTTTCAGGAGACTGTTGAAAAACTCCTTCCGCAGTCTTCTTGCTGATTTATCGCCTGGACTTCGTTGTGATATTTATTGAGAGCTATGGCTATCAATAAATATCCCATCTCGCCAGTCGATGAATCAGCTGCGAATCCAAGCGGGTTCATTATTTCAACAGTCTCTTAGGTTTCCAGAAATCCGGTCAGCGGACTGGTTGCGGATGCTTCGAGCGAGGCATTGAGAATGCCCCCCGAAGTTCGCGCGATCCGGCCCGCTTCGACTGCGAGGCGGAAGGCTTTGGCGATCGCGAGAGGATCGTCGGCGATCGCCAGCGCGGTATTGACGAGGACGGCATCAGCTCCCAGCTCCATCGCTTCGGCGGCATGAGATGGCCGACCCAAACCAGCATCAACAACCACCGGAACAGTCGCCTGCTCGACGATGATCTCGATCTGGCGACGAGTCTCAACGCCTTGATTGGACCCGATCGGGGCACCGAGCGGCATCACCGTAGCGGTCCCAACATCCTGGAGCCGCTTTGCGAGGACTGGATCGGCATTGATGTAGGGTAAGACGACAAACCCTTCTTTGACCAGGATTTCAGCGGCGGCGAGCGTTTCAATCGGATCGGGCAGCAGGTAGGTAGGATCCGGGTGAATCTCCAGTTTGACCCATTTGGGGAGACCCGCACTGACCGCGAGCCGCGCCAGTCGGACCGCCTCGTCGGCATTCATCGCCCCCGAGGTGTTGGGCAGGAGGAGGTAGCGATCCGGATCGATGAAATCGAGGATATTGGCAAAGGGATCGTGCTTGCCACTGAGATCGGCGCGGCGCAGCGCTACCGTCACGATCTCGGTCGCGCTGGCGGCGAGGGCATCGCGCATCGTTTCGTTCGACGAAAACTTACCTGTTCCAACCATGAGGCGGGAACTGAACTCGCGGTCGGCAATGGTCAGAGGATCGGACACGGAGTCAGGGGTTTCTAGATTCAGATATCGGAGCAGTGGACCTGCGGTTTCAAATTCGCGGGAATGTGGACACAAATGCCCTTCCTGTCGCTCAGCATTTTTGAAATTACGCCTTCACCCTGGGGCACGAAGCGCTAGTCTTTCGCAAAGCGAAGACAGCGGCTCATAACTCTACTCTTATCCGATCCATGCTCGAACTTATCTGGGGTAAAAAAACCGATGCGATGATGGATGTCTGGACCATCGAACATCTGCTTAGCGGCATTTCGGTAGGCATGTTCGTGATCCTGACGAACCGGCGTATCCTGAGCCGTTTTGGCGATGAGGTGCCTTCGGAAAAATCAATGCTCAGCTTTGACCTCGTCGGGGTCATGTTTCTCGCATTTTTATGGGAAACGTTTGAGCACTACCTCGAGACCGGCCTCGCTGGTGAGCGAGTCGAGTTCTGGTTTCAAGGGGTCGAGTTCTGGGCGAACCGCTTAATTTTCGATCCCCTGATGTTGGTGTTAGGCTACCTCCTCGTCCGAAAATTTCCCAAGATCGTGCTGCCAGCCCGGATTTTATCAATCATCTGGCTGGTGGTGCATGTCTTTGTGTTCCCTCATTCGATGTATCTGCACGAGATCTTTTGAGGCAGAGTTGATCTCCGAGCAAGCCTTCCTCGGATCTGCATTTGAATTGACGCCCGGCAACGGGGTTGGCTCATCTCCACATCGTTTTTCGGTCATGATTTCTCGCTCTGCCTTTATCGCCTGCGCCACTTTCTCGGCACTTTTCACCGGTCCCAGTCTTCACTCGATTGGGATGCGTCATGATGTGGGAGAGGAACCCTATCTCGCGGCAGGGGCAAATGAAGGAGCCTTCGCACCCAGCCAGAACTTTCCCGATCTATCGCCCGTTTGTTCGATCGGAGCCATCCGAGGGAAGGGCAACGGAGCTTTTGAGCACTACGGCACGGGAACGCTGATTGGCGATCGTTTTGTGCTGACGGCTGCGCATGTCGTGATCAGCGAACGAAATCCGAATCGATTTGAGAGTAATCTGGAAGTCCGATTTGGTAGTAATAGTGATCGGCCAACTGAAACGCTCTCTGTTTCCAAGATCCACACCCGCCTTCGTCTCGGGAGCCGAGCTCTGGAAGCTTTGAGCGATGACTCGGATGCTCCTGAAAGACTCATCATTCGAGCTGAATTCAACGACATCGCTTTGCTCGAGCTGGTCGATCAGCCTAAAGTGATCCAGCCTGCGGCGGTTGCTGATCGCCTTCCACCACTCGGATCCCGAGTTGTGATTGCTGGCTACGGTGATGCCGGTTTCGGCGATGATCACCGAGAGGCACGTTGGCAGCCGGCAGGAGAGCGACGCGCCTGCGAGAACACGCTCGACAGGGATGTGGTCACCAATCCGGAGACCGGACGAGAGAACGATGGGGGACTCATCATGTTCGATTTCGACAGTCCAGCCCGAGACCGCAACACGCTCGAAGGGGAAGCGGCACGAGGTTGGGAAGACTTGATTGGCTCGGGGACAAGCGTGGCAGCGCCGCTTCCGCTCGAGGGTGTCGGTTATCCGGGAGACAGTGGAGGTCCCGCTTTTGCCTACATTGATGAAGCGTGGCGCATCATTGGCGTTTGCGGGTACGGGACCGGTTACCCCGCGCATCGCAAAAGAGAACGGATCCAGTATGGAGACATTTCAATCTACACCCGCGTCCCAAGCCATTCTGACTGGATCAACGAGGTCCAGGCGCCCTGAAGCAGCCTCGGCGACTGCGGCGACCTCGCATTAAGAAGCTTTTTTCGATCCGCTGACGGAGCAGGGAACTTCTCACAAAAAATGCCTCCCGAAGTGAGGGAGGCATTTTTCAGTGCGCTTCGTGCCAAAAACACTCGCCCACAACAACAACCAAGCAATGAAATCCAGATCACTTACAGCCCTGAATTCATGAAGGAACTTACCTGACCAGCTGATTGATGTCCAACAAATTGTAGCAACTTTGCCACAATTCGCCCGAGAGATTCTCAGGGTTGCGACTGCTTAGCCCTTCTTGAGGGCGTCGCGGATCTCGGTGAGTAAGACAACCTCTTCGGAGGGCTTTGGCTCCTCTTTGGGTTTTTCCTCTTCTTTCTTCAAAGCGCCCATGAATTTCTTGATCACGAGGAAGAGGACAAAAGCGAGGATGATGAAGCTGATGAACGAGGTGATGAAGTTGCCGTAGGTGAGCAGCGCGGCTCCTTCTATCTCGGACGCCTTTGCGACCGGAGTTCCAGCGGGCACCACCCCGGCGAGGTCGATGTAGCGATCACTGAAATCGACGCCACCCGTGATACGACCGATGATCGGCATGAAGATATCGTCGACGAGACTCTTCACGACCGTGCCGAAGGCACCGCCAATGATGATTCCGACGGCCATGTCGACGAGATTCCCTTTGAATGCGAATTCCTTGAAGTCTTTGAGCATAACGGCTCAAGACTAGCGGTATCGGATCGGATTTCAACACACTTGGTTTAGCCACTATCGGGGGTCCAGATAGTGACTTCTGCATCCTTTTTCTCAGAGAATGTCATCACCGCCCCGCGAACTGCCAGGACCGCCAGTATCGCGATAGCAGCGACACTGAGCCAAAATCCGAAATCATACCAGCGACTCGGTTTCAGCTTTGTGGGGAGACGGGCATAGCGAAAGTGAATCGCGGCGACAACGACAAGCAGCAGGATCGCCGCGGTGATCGCTCCACCGACCAGCACCATGTAAACGGGATCTTCAAATGTGAAGAACAGCAGCGCCCAGAGAATTGGAAAAAACCAGGCGAGCACCGCAATGGACCGTCCTCGCGATACCGGGTCATGATAATTGATCAACCCGACTGCTCCAAACGCGTCGGAAAACAGGCGACACCACGCTGCCAGAGCCGAGAAAAGCGTTGAGAAGAGGACAAAGAAAGCGCCGATCAGAAAAACCAACTCGGCCCACGAGCCAATCGAGTCGGTGTACATCCGCGAGAGCGTCTTGACCGTGGCAAAGCCGGAAGGGGACAGGCCCTGCTGATGGAGGATTGCCGCACCGAGCAGGTAGAATGCGACCGTCATGAGGGTGTAGACCAGCATGGAAAGAAAGGCATCCCAATACATGACCCGAATCCACCCTCTGGCGCGCCGAAGCCACGCTTCCGAGCCGTCGTTTTTTCCGGTCCGCGCTGCATACCCTTTTTCGAGCAACCAATGATTGTAGACCATGATCTCGTCTCCCCCGACCCCGGTAATCCCAAAAGCGGCAATCGCGATCGGGATGACTGCCACTGGAATGCCGTTCCAAAAGGTGAGTCCTGAGATCAGATCACCGCTGCTAATTGAAAATTCGGTGAATTGAAGAGCGACGACGCAGGCTACCGTAAACAGCGCGAAAAAACCGATCATCCCCAGCGAGACTTTTTCGATGAACTGATACTTTCCCCGGAATACCAACAGAGCGACCAGTGGGGCGACCAAGCTGACCCAGGCCCAGACCGGTATCGCGGGGAATAATTGATGAAGCACCAGCCCGACGCCTCCAATGATGCCCCCGACCTGAAGCGGCTTGATCAGCATCATGGCGAGCCAGAGCCAGGTCGACCAGCTGCCTTTACCAAAATGCGGTCCCGGCAGGCGGTTAAACGCGTCGAAAGTGGTCTCACCACTGTGGATCGCGTGTTTGCCGAATTCGAGCTGGACGAACACTTTGACAAGACAGCTCGCGATGATGACCCACATCGCGACAAAGCCAGCCTTGGCCCCGGCGGCGGTTGTCGCAATCAGCTCGCCCGATCCCACGATCGATGCTGACAGGATGAAGCCGGGGCCGAGAAAGCGGGCCATCCCCGCAAAGGCTCGGGGCGGTTCTGTCACCGGAACGCTAGTGTCGACAATTGCCATCGCTGGACCTCTCGCTCCAGATGCCACTTAGCTGACCGAACTACTCCGCTGGGGTGGCATTAGCCGGATCTGTGATCTGAGGCCAATCGTCAGTGCGAAACGGCACTACTGGAAGACCTTCGCGTGAAAAAAGATTGGCCACCGGATTATTGGCCCAGGCATATCGCACCGCGACAGGATTGGGCTCGTCCGGGCTCGATACGAGCACTTGGTTTTCGCCTTCGACCTTGCCGGTCGCCCAATGCCAGACTCGGTCTTCGCCGGCAACAGCAAACCCAGTCACTTCGGGAGTATCAAAGGAGTAAAGCCTGGAGCCGACGTCCTTAAACGTGAGCCGAGCGACATCGCCCTCGACTGCCATCGAATCAAAGCTCGGACTGAGGTGGGCGAGGGGAATGCCATAGTCTTTGGCAAGGGCGAGCCGAGCGAGCCGGAGCGCCACATTCTGCTTGTCCCGCGGATGAATGTCGCGGCCTTCACCGATATCGTAAATGACGGCCTGACCGGTGTTGGGAAGAGCCAGGACATTGCTCTGTGCCTCACGCAACTCAGCCCAGTCACTTTCGATTGGCTCAGGCTCTTCATCGCGGAAGTCGGCGAGTTGAACCCAGTAGAAGGGGAAATCACCCTGTCCCCAGGCCTTGCGCCATTCGGTGATCATCAGTCCGAAAAGATCGTCGTATTGCCAGGCTCGGGTCGAGTTTGACTCACCCTGATACCAAATCGTCCCGCGGATTCCATACCCGATCACCGGATTGAGCACGCCGGCCCAGAGATTGCCGGGGCGATGCTGTCCCTCCATCACATTTTGCGGCCTCCGCGGTAGGCGCTTACCCTCTCCTTTGGCCTTGTCCGCCTGTTCCTGCCACTTTGCCAACATCGCCTCGTAGTCCCAATTTGCCTCTCTCGTCCGCCAATCATCCATCACCAGCTGGAAGCGCTCATCACGTTCCATCACTTCGCGGGGGACCCAGGCCTCGGCAGCTGAGCCACCCCAGGCATTGTCAATTAGCCCGATCGGCACCCCGAGAGTCTGGTGTAGCTGTCGACCAAAGTAATAACCGACTGCTGAAAATTCGGTTACGGTCTTCGGAGTGCAGAGCTCCCATTGCCCCTCGAAGTCATCCTGCAGTTCCTGGGTGCCAATGCGAGGCACCGTGATAAGACGAATGTTAGGATAGTTTGCGGTGAGGCTCTCGAGATCGGGGTTGTAGGACTGAGCGACCGACCACTGCATGTTTGACTGACCCGAGCAAACCCAGACCTCACCGACAACGATGTTGGAGAGCACGATCGTTTCCTCGGTGCCCGCGATCGTCATGGTCAAAGCGAATGGCGTACCTGCGATCGGCTCGAGAGTGACTTCCCATCGACCGTCATCTCCCGCTTCAGCACTGACAGCCTGGTCAGCAATAGAAACGCGGATCGTTTCTCCAGGCTCGGCCCATCCCCAGATTGGCAGTTTCAAATCACGCTGGAGGACCATGTGATCTCCGATCAAAGCGGGTAGTCGAATTTCCGCGCGAGTGAGTCCCGATCCGATGAGCGAGATGAGCAAGGTGAGAATGAAGACAGGGATTTTCATTGGGAGGGGTTTTAGGCCAGAGCCCTCTGGTCGGCAATCCAATTCCAGACTCAATCGCGGTGAAATCCTGACGCGTGCTCTCTCAGTCGAGATGGATCACTCCTTTTCGCAGCGTTTCGTCAGTGACAACCGACTCGAATCGATCGGGAACCTCTGCGAGGTCGAGCCGGTGAGTGATCCAGGGATCCGTCGAGACCCGCCCACTTTCGATATTCGCGATCACCGAACTAAAATCGTGAGGCGTCGCATTTCGACTGGCGAGGAGAGACAATTCGCGGCGATGAAAATTGGGATCGTCGAAGGCGATTTCCCCCTGACGCAGGCCCACAAAAACAATGCGAGCACCCTGAGCTGCCATCGCGAAGGTGGTCTCCATCGAGCGGCGACTCCCTGTCGCATCAAAGATCACGGTTGGAAGCTCCCCGCCCAGTATATCCCGAAGCGACTTTTCACAGATTCCAGTCTCGTCTGGAACGAGGCGGAACTGAACATCGAAGCATTCCTCAGCGAAGCGAGCTCGCGCGTCACTAAGATCGACCGTGCCGACGGTGTCGCACTCGAGCGTCGCAAACGTCAGGACGCTCATTCCAATGGGGCCGGCACCGAATACCGCGACCCGATCATCCCGAGTCAATCGAGACCGTTTGACGGCGTGGTGGCCGATGCAGAGCATTTCGACGAGAGCGAGCTGATCCGGACTTGCCCCGCTCGATCGGTGGAGTTTGTCGAGCGGGAGAACGAGTTCGGGGCGCATCCCACCATCGCAGTGCACCCCGAGGACCTGCAACTCGTCGCAGCAATTGCTAAGGCCGCGGCGCGAGGCATCGGAGCTGGCTCGATTCAGGTAGGGCTCCACCGCGACGAGATCTCCTCGCTTCAGATCTGTCTCGCCCTCTATTTCGATAATCTCTGCGGCAAGCTCGTGACCCAACACTCTTGGGTATTCAAAGAACGGCTGACGCCCATGGAACGCATGGATGTCGGTCCCACAGATGCCGATTCGTCGGATAGCGACCCGAGCGGTACCGGGTTTCAGCTCCCCTCGGTCGAAATCCCGAGTCACAAAGGTTCCGGGTGAATTGAGAACGACTTCACGGGTTTTCATAGATGGCCAAAAAGCTTTTCACAGAATGGGGAACTAGGGGCCTAGCGCAAGACCACGGCAAGATCTGAGCAACGACCCTATCCAAAAAAGCTGGCTGCGACGACCCCGCTCAAGGATCGAAGTCTTCGAATTCCTGTTCAAGATTAATTAGCTCTTCATTGAATCGAGCCTCTGCACTGAAGTCATCGATTTTCTCTTCGAGCCTGACCGATTGCTCCAGTCTCGCCTCATATAGCTCCCGAGTTTGTCTGAATATCTGAGCTGTTGGAACAAAGCGCCTGCGGTCAGATGCGCCGGTCTCCACCTGCGCATCGACAACCCTGAGCAGCTTGTCGAGAAGACGACTGAGGTGCGCGATATGGTCAAGCACCCCGTTCGACGCGGGCCGGTCTTCGACCGGGCCGGAGAGGCGATCTCGGAACTGATCAAGGACTGCGATCAGCTGCATCCCTTCGGCGCGGGCCGGACTCTGCGGTAGCCTCTTGCAGCGACGGCTCAATCCTGCGGTAGCAGCAGCAATCTGACGCAGTTGCTTGCGGTGCTCGTCTATTTCAGTCACCTGACTGACCGTGAACAGCATGCGTGTCCCCGCGTAGGTCAAAATACTGACAAGCCCTCCGAGCCAGATTGGGAAACGGAGAAAGGTTGATATCAGAATGAGCACGGCACCGGCAGCGATCAGGGCGACGAGTTCTCTTTTGAGATAAGCCACGGCGTTTTACACAGTCAAAGTTGAAATCTTAGATCGGGAAGTTGGGCCCGGCTCAGCGGAGGAAAAAGAGGGCGGTTGAGGGCGATGTCGATCACCTTATAATTTACCCACTCGGAGCCTGAGTCATCCCTATAATCGAAGCCACGGTTTGTAGGGGGACTTTCAAATCTCCGTTCTCCTTGAAGTAACCGTATCAAGAAAGATCGTAAGTGGCGCAATCTGGAGGTCTCCTCTGACACGTCGCTACCCGACAAATCGAGGTGAAGCGGGACAGATCAGGTCGATTGCAAAAGCTACAGCGACTCCGTATCCTAAGGCTACGGTTTAGGAGACTGTTGAAAAACTCCTTCCGCAGTCTTCTTGCTGATTTATCGCCT